>NZ_DATCVJ010000308.1:0-9363 GCF_036566945.1 Chitinophaga sp.
AACATTATGAAATTGTTAATTCAATATCAGCTTGGTTTTCCGAGACCGCAGACAAGGTACACCAAATAACAATATCACTCCAATATGAGGAATATTCAACATTCATATGCAGATGATTGTTATGTTACCGGAAGATTTTTACTTTTCTCACTGCCAAATCGTGTAAGCAGGTGAGCTAACCTGACAGTTGTAGTTATAGATAGAATTTATTATATATATTTTAGGTTTAAAAACAAAAGATAGCAACACAACACTGGCAAACTCTGTATTTTGGTTGTAAATTTGCTATCTGGTCCTCGCGAAAAGATCACTTTAGTATGAGAAGATTTCTATTAATATTATCGCTGACGGTATTTGCAGTCAGCTGGCTACAGGCACAAAACAGCGCCCATCATCCGATTCCAATCAGCAGACAGGGATTTCATGATAACATCGATAAAGAACAGGCCGCTGCGGCTAAATTCGATGGTAAAGCGGACGATCTTGTGAAAGTGTCGGAAGATCAAACCATTAACCTGCAGGTTACCAATGCCCTTCTCAAAGAAGTGGATGACATGCAGCTGGAAATAGAGGACAACGATGCGCTGGATCACCGGCTCAAAGTAAAGTACCTCTCCGGTATCTATGTGATGCTGAAAGATTACAATCAGAAACGTTCACGCCGTAACATCGATCCGGAAGAAGCCCCCGCTATGGTGCAGGCATACCGCAATATGATGCACGCCGATATCAAAGGACAAAGCATCATGCCTTACATTCAGCACCTGTCTTACGAAGCCTCCGAAAAAATGATAGAATCCTTCCAGGACAACCCCGGCTACAAAGAAGCCAGGGGACAGGTATTTACCAAATACGCGTTTAATAACCTGGAAACAGTGATGCCCAAACTGGGAGATTACCTGAATTATCCGGGTACCGACTCTATCGTGGCTGCAGTAGCGCGTAAATACCCTAACCAGGTGCTTACCTATGCTACCTCCTTTACGCCCATGGCTAACGTGATTAAGCGTAACCAGGATCCTATCGTGCAAACCATTGTGCGCATCGGACAATCCCCTCAAAGCACTAAAATATTGCCTTTTATAGATGAGCTCCTGGCAGGTACTACCACAGTAGAAAAGCTGGAAACCATTGTAGATAACGATTACCAGTACTACAAGCAAATGGTGAAATCGACCATTGCCCTGCAGAAACTGAAAAACGAAGGACAAAATCCCTTCGGGCTGAAAGCTATGATGGAAAATATGCAAGCCAAGTCACTGCTGTATATCCGCGATGTGAACGACCTGCACGAAGAACCAGCCCCTGTTCGTTTTGCGATTGTTAAAAACTTTACACCGGAAGAACTCTACTACCTGATCATTAACGGTCAGGAAGAACTATATACTTCCAGTTATACCAATCATAACAACGCCGGCTTATACGATCAGATGATGATCCGTATGAAACCTCCCCGGGGAGATAGTTTGCTGATGATGGTGAATTTTGACCGCTTCAAGAAATTTATCGCCATGGCCGCCGGTTTCAATACCCTGGATAATTTTCTGAAATCCATGGCTCCGGAAAATTCCAACTATCTCATGCAGAAATACGTGCAGAACCTGGAAAAAACCGAAGACCTGGAAGATGCCGTGGATGTAGCCAATTCCTTTGGTAGTATCCGCGACGAAAAACTGCTGGAATTCCTGCGGGCAGAAGTGAGAAAGAACCTCGCCTACGTGAAGAAGCATGATGATAAACGCGGAACCGTTATTTATCAATTGCTCAGCAGCCTGTTCGAAACAGAATCGAAAGATGAAAACGATTCCTCCAAGGCCACGGATATGGCTACCAAATTCCAGTTGCCTCCGATCAACTTTGTTGCTGCCGGCACACTGGAAAGCGATAGCGGTCGCATTTACCAGCAGGTATTTTTCTATGGAGATAAAGACGGACAAGAGTCTTTCTCCAGCTTCATGACGAATTTCCCTTCTTCCGATTGGAAAATCAGTAAGAATAAATACTGGGCTACTATTACCTCCACAAAAGGTAAGGCAACGACCATCTTTGCGAATCTGCCAACAGATGAACCAGCAGATAAAGAAGCCATTGCCAAACTGAGTGATTTCCTGGATGAAAACGATATTCATCCTACGATATTCATTCACCGTGGTCACAGCTATCATATCAATACCACACTGGAAAACCTGCAGAGCTCTGCTAAAATTGTACTGCTGGGTTCCTGCGGTGGTTATCATAACCTGGCTACTGTATT
The DNA here is from genome assembly GCF_036566945.1 of Chitinophaga sp. Lineage (GTDB taxonomy): Bacteria > Bacteroidota > Bacteroidia > Chitinophagales > Chitinophagaceae > Chitinophaga. The sequence goes on from NZ_DATCVJ010000308.1 coordinate 2,255, forward strand.
GGAAAAATCACCGGAAGCACATATCATTTCTTCAAAACAGGTGGGTACCCGTTTTGTCAATGAACCCATCATCCATACACTGGAAGACCAGGTACGCGCCGGTAAGAACGTAGACTGGGTGATCATGTGGTCGCAGCTGACTAAAAGATTTTCATCAGATGCCCGTAACAAGGACCTGTTCAGTGATTACGTACCTCCTCACAAAAATCTGGGCGCCATTTTTATTAAGGCGTACAAACAGATTATGAAAGACGGGAAGAAATAAGCGGATTTTTGTCTTACTCAGGATTATACTGATGTAGATGATTGTCCGGATTTTTACTTTTTGATTTTATAAGAATAAAAAGGATTAGCGAAGACAGATGTAGATATTCTCATCTTTCTTCGCTAATCTTTTTTAATCCGGAAAAACAAAATCCGGACAATCATCTACATCAGTATAATCCTGAGTAAGACAAAATTCGCGGCATTATTCGTAGGTTTGTTGTGTAGTTTAAACCTGGCACATTGGAAAATCTTGCGGTAAAGAAAGTATTAGATTTTAGTTTATTACGGCGCATATTCTCATTCGCGGCCCCTTACAAACGCTCCTTTTACATCTCCATGGTATTAACGGTTATACTGGCCGCTATATCACCATTACGTCCTTACCTGATCCAGGTAACGGTAGATAAATATATTGCCAACCAGCTGATGCAGATGTTGTTGCTGGTAACGGTGGTACAGATAGGATTGCTGATACTGGAAACCATCGTGCGTTTCTTTTTTTCCTATCTCACCAACTGGCTGGGACAGTCGGTAGTAAAAGATTTGCGGGTAACGGTATATAAAAAGATTGTACACCTGAACCTGGCCTTTTTTGATAAAACACCTATCGGTACCCTCACTACCCGCACTATCAATGATATTGAAGCGATTAATGATGTTTTTTCAGAAGGTATTATTTCAATTGTGGCGGATCTGTTGATGATTATAGCGATACTGGTGGTGATGTTTATGGAAGACTGGCGGTTGACCCTGATTAGCCTGTCGCCCTTCCCGATATTGATTTTCGCGACCTATATTTTTAAAGAAAGCGTGAATAAATCCTTTTACCGGGTACGTAATGCGGTATCTGCCCTCAACGCTTTTGTGCAGGAACACCTCACCGGTATGGTGGTGGTACAGGCATTTACGGCGGAGAAAAGAGAAGCTGCCCGGTTCAAACATATCAACAAAGAACATCGTAAAGCCAATATAGACGCCATTTTTGCCTATTCTGTATTTTTCCCGGTGGTGGAAATTATCCTGGCTATTTCGCTGGGCTTAATGGTATGGTGGGGTGCTAACAAGGTACTCAACTATGAAGTTACCCAGGGCGTAATGATTGCTTTCATTATGTACCTGAATATGCTGTTTCGCCCGCTGCGTATGCTCGCCGACAAATTCAATACCCTGCAAATGGGTATGGTAGCCAGCGAGCGGGTTTTCAAAGTACTGGATAACCAGGATTATATCCCTGACAGAGGTCATCAGACGGCAGAAAACATGAAAGGCGCCATTACTTTTGATAACGTGAGTTTTGCGTATGTAGATGACCGTTATGTACTGAAAAATATCAGCTTCCACGCCAAACCAGGTGATACGGTAGCTATTGTGGGACATACCGGTTCCGGTAAAACCACTATCATCAGCATCCTGAACCGGCTGTACGAAATACAGAAAGGAAGTATCAAGATCGATAATATTGATTTGCCGGCCTATTCGCTGGAATCATTGCGGAGCAAGATTGGGGTAGTATTGCAGGATGTATTCCTGTTTGCCGGCTCCATCTACGATAATATTACGCTGCATAACAGCAACATCAGCAGGGCAAAGGTGGAAGAAGCTTCCCGCCTCATCGGCATCCATGACTTCATTATGCAGCTGCCGGGAGGATACGATTACCAGGTAATGGAACGGGGCAGCACCCTGTCGCTCGGTCAGCGGCAGCTGATTTCCTTTGTACGCGCCTTATTGTATGATCCGGCCATCCTGGTGCTCGATGAAGCCACATCTTCCGTAGACACGGAATCCGAAATGATGATACAGCAGGCGATAGATAAGCTTATTGCCGATCGTACCGCCATCATCATCGCTCACCGCTTATCCACCATCAGCAAAGCAGATAAAATTATTGTACTGGATAAAGGCGAAATCAAGGAAATGGGTACCCACGATGAACTGCTCAAGCTGGAAGGGTTCTATTTCAAGTTGCATAGCATGCAGTTTAACGTTAGTAAAGTATAAGCGCATACATCGTTAGTAGGATATGACGACTACAATTTATTTGTACATTTATTGTAGTTAAATCCTATACCTGATGAAAAGAGTTGTTAACGCTATTCTTATCCTGTTACTGTTGTGCCCTGCCCTGTTGCTGGCAGGCGACTACGAAAAAGCCTGGGAGGCGATTCACAAAAATGACACGAAAACGGCGATCACCTATCTGCAAAAAGTGATCAAAGCCGGTGGCGCTCAAAAAAACAGCGCTATCAGCACCCTCGTGTTTATCCAAACCGCTAACGACTATACGGAAGACTTCCCCAAGGCGTATTTTAACCCCCTTACGGCCTTTACTAACCCTGCGCCTTATGTGTATGCCCTTTGGTTTAACGGCTCGCTGCTGGGGGATTACAGTGCCAAACAAGGCACCCAGCTGGAAAACCTGGATCGTATCATAGCAGATTCGGTGAACTATAATGGTTCCATGCGCGCCGCCGCCCGCTATTTTAAAGCCTACCATTTTATGGCCAGCAACCAGAATGAACTGGCTAAAACCTTATACCCGCAGATGGGAACCCTGGAGGAATGGGCTTATGTGGGCCCATTTGATAACATTATGGGCAGCGGTTTTGATAAGGACTATGGTCCGGTAAAACAGCCCGAAGGCAAAAACTTTATTTCCAGTAATAATGCACCGGTAAATTGGTTTGTACCGCTGTTTACTACCCGGCAGGGCTGGAACTTTGTGGGATCTGCCTTTTCAGCCGGGAGTGCTATTGGTTACCTGCAAACTTTTGTAAAGTCAGATGCGGATCTGGATGGGCTGCTATGCCTCGCGGGTAATGGCACCATGAAGTTGTGGGTAAACGATAAACTGATGATCAGTCAGCCGGAAGAGCAGGTGACAGAGCTGGACTGGTGGAAAACAAAAGTACACCTGAACAAGGGCTATAACCGTATTTTGGTGCAGCTGGGCTATACAGAAAGCAATTCCACCCCCCATTTTTGTGTGCGGTTAACAGATAACGGATATAATCCGTTAACAGGGATTACGGCTAAAGTGCAGCCGGAAGCATATCAGCCGGATTTGTCTAAAACAGAAGCCTTGCCCATTGTGCATTTCGCGGAAGAATACTTTAAAAAAGAACTGGCATTACATCCTACTGATCCTGCCCTCGCCATTTTGCTCAGCAAAGTTTACGTGCGTAATGAGCAGTGGGATAAAGCCAAAGCAGTGATGTTTCAGCTGCAAAAGAATTATCCTAAAGACATGCTGCTGCAGAGTTGTTATGTAGACTGCCTTTCCAGCGAAAATGACCGCACAGAAGTGGCGGAAAAAATGGAAGCGGTTAAAACGCTGGCGCCGGATAATTACTGGTTACTGGCCGCTAAAGTGAATAAACTGGAAGAAGAGAAAAATTATACAGAGGCCATGGGCGTACTGGAGCGGATGATTGCCATGAGGGGGGAGCATCGCTTTACCACTTTCAAAAAACTGCAACTACTGGTAGATCAGGAGAAAATTGACAGTGTGATACAGCTGCTGAAGATAGCCTATGAAAAATATCCTTTCTCGTCAGACATTGTACAAACCATGTACCTCTACGAAGGGAAAGTTAATAACGATCCGGCCAAAGCACTGTCGGTGCTGGAAAAATTCTGCGAAAAAAGAACCCTGTATACTATGCAGGAGGCGCTGATAGACGAATATCTAAATCAGGGTAAAACAGCTGCTGCGCTGGCCGCGATGCATCATGTGAAAAATCTGACGGAGTATGATGTAAGCGCCTATAATAAGCTGATTAAATATTATTATGCCCGGCAGGAATACGATTCCGCGCTACATTACCTGCGTATTGCCCACCAGATAAGCCCTTATAGCCACGTACCGCTGGGTGATATGGCGAATTGTTTTCTCCAGAAAAAACAAAATGATTCTGCCATACACTATTTCAGACAGGCACTGACCATGTATGCCGGTGGATTTGGCTACCGCGAAAAATTACGTACACTGGAGCAGAAACCGCCTATGGATAAGTACTTCCCGGTATTGGATTATTATAAAGAGATAGAAAAGGCACTGAAGAATCCGCGTGATTCGTCACAATCCTATGCGTATATTTTTGATGAAAAGAATGTAATCCTTTACCCCGAAGGCGCCGGGGAGCAAACCATCAACACCGCGATGATCATCAACAATAAAAAAGGCATTTCCCGGTGGAAGGAAATTTCTATTCCTTATAACACGGTTTACCAGGATGTGATGATTGTGAAGGCAGAAGTGATCAAAGCCAATGGTGCTAAGGTACCAGCAGAAACGAATGATAATGAAATTGTGTTTACCAAGCTGGATGAGGGCGATGTGATTTATTTCAATTATAAGATCAACAACTTTGGGCGCGGCCGCCTGGGCAGAGAGTATTGGGATAAGGTGTATTTTTCTGCCTATGTGCCAACGCATATCTCGAGTTACAATGTGTTGATATCAGACAGTATTCCCCTGTACTACGAGTATGTAAACGGTGGCACGGTGAAGCCTAAGATCAGCCAGCATGAACAGTTTAAATTATATAGCTGGAGGGAAGAAGAAATACCGGCCCTGCGCAGTGAATCGTATATGCCCAGTATCAACGATGTGGGCAAGGTGCTGCATCTTTCCACGGTGAAAGACTGGGATGTAATAGGAGAGTGGTATAGTGATATTACCCGGGTACAGTCCAAGGAAGATTTTGAAATCAATGAAGCGTGGAAGGAGATCTTTCCTGCCGGTATTGAAAAGCTGGATGAGGTAACGAAGGCGAGGATGATTTATGAATACATAGAAAAAAATATTGCTTATAGTTCGGTATCATTCCGGCAGGGTGCTTATGTACCGCAGCGGGCGGGCAAAACATTGGTAACGCGATTGGGCGATTGCAAGGATTTATCTACCCTGTTCCTCGCATTTGCCCGCAAGGCGGGGCTGGAAGCGAACCTGATATTGGTAAGTACACAGGATTACGGTCAGCATAATATGCAGTTGCCTTCTCTGGATTTTAATCATTGCATTGTACGGTATAAAGCGGGCGGGCAATATAGTTACCTGGAACTGACAGACAATGCGTTGCCGTTTAACTCTTTGTCGTCTTCACTGGCGGGGGCGCAGATATTGAATATTCCGTATAATTATAAAGCCGGTGAGAAGATAAGTGTATTGTCTGCCGGTAACTTTGCTCCTAAGTCTATTCATCGTCAGCTGGATATTGATTTGAGTGGCAGTGATCAACGGATTCATTCGTATTGTGCTTACAGTGGAGAACTGGCTTCCCAGATCCGGCATTCGTACCAGCACAAAACCCGGGAAGAAACCAGGGATGCGGTGCAGCGGGGGATTAGCGGGATGTTTAAGAACCAGATTGTATTGGATAGTTTTTCTTTCCGCAACCTGGATAACCTGGAAGACACGGTGTGGCTGCAATCCAGTTTCACAGTAAAAAATGACGTGATCAATGTAGGTGATTTCAATATGATCAAGCCGGCGTTTATGGACATTGTAGCTACGGCAGATATTTTTACGCCGGAGGCTCGTCAGCATCCTTTCCTGTATGGCAACTATGAGAATACAGATGATTACAGTACAGAAATTCATATCCGTTTGCCGGCAGGGAAACAATTTGACCAGGTACCGGGAAGTGCGAATTTGCAGTTGGCCGATATGAGTTATGTGCTGGCATTCAAAAAGGAGTCGGATGAAAGATTGGTGATCAATCGTCATTTTAAAACGAATTGTAATAAGGTGGTGGCGCCTGCTGATTTCAAACAGTTGGAAACATTTTTTAATGGAATTATCAAGGCGGAGCAGAAGTATGTTTCGTTTAAATAGTTGAGATCCGGGAGCTGCTCGTCAACCAAGGCGACGATCAGGTATTTATCTCCCGGATAAAAAACAAAAGGGCAACAGCCTGTGTGGTTTGTTTCCGGTAACCAACTTGCCATGGTTACGGGGAGTGGATCATGGGGGTTTGCCCTTTTGTCGTTTAAATGGTGATTAATAAATATATGTAGGATAAACTTGCTATGGGATAGGGTATGCTGCTAAGTTCCTCATAAATTATAAAAATATTAATATGAAATACTTTTTGTGACCGTTGATTTCAGCGGTCTTTTTTTATGGTAAAAACCCACATTTTTTTAACTGTAAGCAGCTGGTTATCAATATAATTAGAATATATCGCTCTTTTTTTTCGTAGTCGCTTAATTTTGAAGCTAAAAACGAGTATCTTTGCGCAAAATTTCAGAAAACGGTGATTTCTTTCAATTGGTTCAAACATAGAATGGTAGCACTTGTGATGGTTTTAGGCCTTCACAGTTTTAGTAATTTTTCCTTTGCACAGGACAGTCATCATCAGAAAACAGCAGAAATTGCTGCGCCAGGTGAGCACGGAACTAGTGGAGATGAGACTGAACCTAAGAAAGTAGATATCAAGGAAACGATTTTCGGCCACGTAAAGGATGCCCACGACTGGCACCTGTTCGAGCTGGGTGAAACGCATGTAACGATTCCGTTGCCTGTGATTATTTACAACCCGGCGCGTGGAACTTCCGTGTTTTCTTCTTCTGCCTTCCATCATGGCCATGAGGCACATGACGGATATCGTTTAGTGACAGAACACTATCGTGCAGAGAAAGGACTGGATGCAGCGAAATTCCCGAATGGCGATATCATTGCCGTTGATGGTAGTGACAATCCAACCGGTGAAAAGATCTACGATCTTTCTATGACCAAGAATATCGCTTCTATGATCATTGCAGCGGTATTGCTGATAGTACTTATGCTGAATGTGGCCAAGGCGTATAAAGTGGGTGGTTCCAGGAAAGCGCCAAAA
>NZ_DATCVJ010000309.1:0-10473 GCF_036566945.1 Chitinophaga sp.
GCTCTGCTAAAAATTTTTTGCATGAGATCATGCTCGCTGCCAACATCGTGATGACTATAATTTTTTTCATACCTTTTTTTTAAATGACTGCATTAAAAGTTCACATTCATGTTAAAGCCATATTGCCTGGTTAGCGGTAAAGCGGTAGATCCTACATTATCAATTTCAGGATCCTGTCCATTCAGTTGCTTACTGGCGACGGTAAACAGATTGCTAATAAACAGGCCGGTACTGATACTCTTCACACCTGCCCTCGTGGTGATATTAGCAGGAATTAAATAATCAAAACGAATGTTCCGGCAGCGGAGAAAGCTACTGTTTACCACCCGAAGATCTGACTGGTTATAAGCCTTATATATAGACTGATTTATACCGGGAACGCGTACCTCCGCATCAGTTACAGCAGGTATATTAGTAGTGAGTTCGTCACCGGGCCTGCGCCAGCGATGAATCAGTTCACTATTGGCATTGCTTAAAGGAGTGGGGATACCATCATCGCCCTTGCTCATGTCAAATAAGGGATTCAATCTTTTATGCCCGCCCAGCGCATAGGAAAAATCAGCCGTCATACTAAATCGCTTATACCGGAAAGCGGAAGAAAATCCACCGTTAAACACCGGATGCAACTGTCCTGAATACATCAACAGACCAGCAGTATCGACCGCGTCTTTAGAAGATTTCTTGAATAAGGGCAGGCCTGTTTGGTGATCCAGCACGTTGTAAGCGTACGAATAAAAACCGCTTACCGGTCTGCCCGGAATAAAGGCAGTCCCGTTGATGTAGGAATCGAAGGTATTCACAAAATCATTGGCCCCTATTTCATTAAAGTTTTTGCTATTGATGAAAGTAAACGAGAGGTTGGTAAATTTCCTTCGGAGAACTTCCACCCGTAACTGCATTTCCACACCCCTATTTAGTAATTTGCCGGCATTTTTGTACATATTGTCTATTCCGTATTCATAGGGAATACTTCTGCTCACCAGCAAGTCCTTACTTCTTTTAATGTAATAATCGGTCGTCAGGCTTACCCGGTTTTCAAATAAAGACAGATCCGCTCCAAAATTCCATTGGGCTGTTTTCTCCCAACGCAATTCAGGATAGGGCAGACTTTTAATACCCAGCTTGGGAATACCAGTGATGTCATCCACGCCGTTACTGGAGGAGTAGGAGGCAATCAATTCGGGTCCCACCGCGCTAACAACATTTCCCTGTGTACCGAAAGATGCCCTGAAGGCCAAACCACTGACGATCCGGCTTTGTTGCAGCCAGGGTTCATTGGTCACATTCCACCTCCCTGACAGCCCATAGTTAGGTAAAAATTTGGCATTGGAATACTGCCCAAAACGGTTAGAGCCATCTGCCCTCACAGTACCATTCAGTACATACCGGTTGTTGATATTATAGGTGGCGGTACCGAACAGCGACATGGTATTATTGGTCGTATTGGTAATGGTATACTTGCTGTAATGACTGATGCTATACGTAGTTGGATAAAAAGTTTGTCCACGATCGGGGAAATAGCCAGGTTCTACAGAAGATGTCCCTTTAATCTGTTGAGAAGTAATTTCATTTCCAAGGGTGAGGTTCACCTGATCTCTTTCTTTGAATAATGATCGGCTATATTCCAGCATATTACGCATACTTACCGTGAGCATGTTCTGGTTAGCCAGGTTGGCCAATCCCCCATAAGGCAGATAAGATTTTGCTCTTTGAAAATCTGTTGGCGTATAGTCGAGGTTCCAGCCACGTTCTGCGCTGATATATGCACTGCCCTCATAGGCTGCTGACATGGATTCTACACCATCCATAATGGCACTGGAGGTATTTCTGAACATAAGGCCCTTTGCTACTTTATAGTTTAATCCTACAGCAGCCATCATAGATCTGGTACTCGCCGTATTTTCAGCCTGCGCAATTTCATTTTGCATATTAAAAACGATAGATGGAGGCAAAGGCAGCCCGGTCCCAGTAGTCGAAGAAACCGGATAAAATACATCCGGCGTCAGGGTTCTGCTGGTAGTCAACGCATAGCTCAATGGATTCGTATTGCCATAATATCCTTCGGATTTGATATAGCTACCCGTGAGTTTAATATCAAACGACAATCTTTTAGTGGCTTCAGAATGGATGGCCAAATCTGCTGTATAGAGCTTCTTAGCATCTTGTTGTGCGGCGCCTTTACTATCTGTATAATTAAAAGATGCATAGTAGGTAGTTTTGCCCGCACCACCACTCAAACTTAAAGAGTGTGTCATGTTGAACGAATTCCTGAACAATACTTTAAACCAATCTGTATTGTTGGTTTCCAGCTTGCCTACTTCCGTTTTAAACTGTGCTTCTGTAATTTTCCGGGCAGACAATGCCTGTAACAGTCCTTCATAACTAACATTCTCGCCGAAAGCTTTATTGCTGTTAAAGACCATTCCGTCTTCCTGGAGTTCCCTTGAATAATTCACTCTCTCTTTGGAATTCATGAGCCGGAGATTGTTATAGGAAGGGCGTTGCTGAAAAGAGAAGCTGGTATTATAGCTCACCTGCATAGGCCCTGCCTTTCCTCTTTTGGTCGTCACCACAATTACGCCGTTGGCCGCGCGTACCCCGTAAATGGCTGTAGCGGCAGCATCTTTCAGGAAAGTAATACTTTCTACATCGTAAGGATTTAATCCGCTTACGGCGCTGCCAATCAGGGCAAAGTTGCCGGATTGTGCATCTGATACCACATTATTTAACTGCGTAGCGGAAATGTCTACCGGATCAGGGCGCACTACATCATCTATTACCCATAAAGGGCTGGCGTTACCTACAAACGTAGAAGTACCGCGCATTCTCACGGTAGGACGTGCGTTTACACTACCGGAACTATTAATGATCATCAGGCCCGGTACCTTGCCCTGCAACATTTTATCGATAGAGGGTTCACCCGGTTGTATGAGTTGTTCGGCGCTGAGTTTAAAAGTAGAAGCGGTAGACATACGGCCATCTATTTTCTGATAACCGTTGACTACCACTTCCTGAATCGCCTGTGCGGCGGTATCCAGCTGAATTTTTACAAACATCGCCTCTTCCCTTTTGGCCGTATAAACGACTGGTTTCATCCCCAGCCGGGAAACACGTAGTTGTTCTTTTTCTGCTACTACCAAAGAAAAAACGCCATTATCTGTGGTCACTGTACCGTTTTTGGAACCCAATGCCTGAACAGTGGCGCCTTGCAAGGGCTCACCATGGGCATTGGTGACCTGCCCTTTTATAATAAAAGAAACGCTTACATTTTCGCTTACGTTCACCGCCTGGGTGGGGTTATCCAGATAGATAACAACGCCGCCCATATCTTCGGCGAACTCCAGTCCTGTATTTACCAGCACCTGTTTCAACAGCTGTTCCAATGTTCCGCTTTGCTGGTCTACCGTTACCAGCGACTGTTTACGGATGACGTCATTGTTATAGGTGAAACGTACATTCGTGAGCGCACGTATTTCCTTTAACACCTTCAACAAGGGCTGTTTACTGGCATGATAGGACACCTGTTTTTTCAGAATGTTCACGTCCTGTGCGTGTACAACACCTGACATCACCAGCAAAAAAGATAGCAGCAATAGGTACACGGCATGACCACGCATACCCTTCCTGAATGAAGGTAAGCCCAACATTTTTTTCATTTTGGTTTGATATTAAAGTTTTAAACTGCCTGCTTGTCGCTACGCATAGTTGTGGCGTGATGCAGTATTCCTACATTCCTTTTTTCATGTTCCTGCTTCGATGTACTCAGGGCCGGCCGACTGTTACCGTTCTACCCTGTACGACAAACTTTATATTGCCTATAGTTAGCCTGATGTGATCCAATGCCGGCTGTAATGTTTCCGGCTTATGCATATCCAAAGTAATATTCAACTTTTCCAATGTGGCATCCTCGAACTTAAAATTATAGTCAAAGCTGCGGCCAAGGCTGTTGAGAATAGCTCCCAGCGTCACGTCTTCAAAATAAATATCGTCGTCTTTCCAGGCGGTATAGATCCTGGTATCGACCGATTCTTTCTGCAAGCTGGCGGTAGCGGCGTCGTAGGAAGCCTGTTCACCCGGCGATAATACAACCTTCTCGTTACCCGCGCTGGCACTCACTTTACCATTGATCAGTGTTGTTTGTATATCTTCATAAGTACTGATATTAAACGCTGTTCCCAACACCTGCACATTTGCGCTACCCGCATGCACGACAAAAGCCTGTTGTGCATTCGGCGCCACCTCAAAGTAAGCTTCTCCCTGAATCCACACCTCCCGGGTATTACCGGCAAAGGCGGAGGGATACACCAGTTTGGAATCTGCATTTACCCATACTCCGGTGCCATCAGATAATTCAATGCGGATCTTCTTTCCTCTTGGCACATACAGGATATCCATCGCATTTACTGGTTGCTTACGACCTTCCCCTTCCGACAGGTATACGATACCGGTACTATCTACCTGTATCTGTGTGCCATTATTGTTTTGCGTTACGGCGGCATTATTCCCTAACGTAATGGTTTTACCATTAGACAACACCAATTGCACCTGTCCTGCGGCCGGTAAATCGGCTTTATTGATGGCCACAACAGTGGCGCCTGGCTTATGTTTTTGCCAGCTCCACACGCCTGCTGTGATCAACAATGCTGCGGCAGCAGCGGCTACGGCTATTCTACGACGCCAGATCACTTTCATTTTCCGGTTTTCCCGGGCAGCTACAAACTGCTCCCATCCGGCGTCTGCAGGAAATTTATTATCCTTTTTTACCCTGACTTTCATTTCTTCGGCGGCACGCAACATGGCCGCCTCTTCTTCATTCAAAGGCTCGGTACCGCCATTTTCCAATGCCGATAACAGTTTATCCCAATTGATGTCCTTACCTGGTGTTTCCATAACGATCTGAATTAAAGGCAACCGTATTTAAAAAAAGGGTGAAGGCAAATCATTATTTCTTTTAAAAAAAATAAAACCGCTATATAAATGACCATCCATTCACACTCTTTCCGCAGGTATTGATAAGCTAATTTGATTTGTGTTTTAACCGTATTTACGGAGATGTTCAACTGCTCCCCTATTTCTTTATATTTGAGTCCATCGCGGTTGCTGAGTAAAAAAATGCGCTGCCGTTGTATAGGTAAACGACCGATAGCCGCCCATAGGGCGGCATCTCGAATCTCTTCCTGTTCTTTATCGTCTTCCGGTAGCTGTGGTGTTTCCTCCGCTAATTCCAGCGGATCACCAAAAACAACTTTACCGTTTTTCTTCAGATAATTTAAGCATGCATTACGCACTGCACGCGTGGCATAACTCTTAAAGTTTTGCGTAATCTGAATCATCGCCCGCTTGTCCCAGCAATAGAGAAAAAAATCCTGTACAATGTCCTTGGCAGCATCTTCATCCTCTACTATGTAGTAGGCTGTTGCGCATAAAAAAGAATAATGTAGTTTGAATAACTCCTCAAATGAAACCGGTTCTATCGAATTTGGTTGATACATAGCCAATTGGCGCCCCCCATAATTAATCAACGCGCAAAATAGACTAAAATCCGGATTATTTCGCCTGTTTACCGGCCAAATCAGTCAGAATATCTACGGTTTTGCTTAAATATACATCTGCGCTGCAGGTATTCAGCCATTCCTGGTTACGGGCAATTTTGTCCGGTGAGGACTTGTCTATTGGCGTTCCACTCATTTTTAACTGCTGGCCGGCAGGCAATTTCAACGCCGCATCAATGGCATTACTATGCGCCTGAATGTCGCTCAGCTGTTTCTTAAATATATTTTTTTGTAAACTGAACACCGGCGCTTCATTGACTTTGAGCCATTCCACCTCCCGCTTCACGGCATTCAACGTACTGTCATGGCCGATTTGCTGATTCGCCTTTTCTATTATACCCGGTAAAACACCTGCCACCGGCGATTTCATAAACCAGGCGCTTTCAATGGTATCGCTTACCAATGCGCTGGTATTATCTCTTTCCCGGATCTTCTGATACACTTTTCTGCTGGGGAAAATCACGTCTGGTGTAACCCCATACAGTTGCGTAGTGGTACCATTGATACGGTAAAACTTTTTGATGGTCAGGGCCAATGTACCGTAGCTCACGTCAGGAATGCCTTTAGCCGCATCCCCCAGTTTACCCATTGGAAAACTTTCCTGCATCGTGCCTTTACCATAGGAAGAAGGACTACCCACAATAATACCTCTTTTATAATCCTGTATCGCTGCCGCAAATATTTCAGACGCGGAGGCGCTACTTTCGTCTACCATCACTGCCAGCGGGCCATCATACAGCGTTTGATCGCCATTCTCAATGGAATAGCTTCGTGTTTTTTCTTTGCCTCTTCCCAATACCACCGGACCTGTTTTCACAAAAAAGCCGGTGATCTTCACCACTTCGTCGAGTGACCCGCCTGGGTTACCGCGAAGGTCCACCACGATACCATCGACTTTCTCCGCCTTTAATTTGATAATTTCTTTGGCCATATCCACCGCACATTGCGCCCCATCTGCTCTTTTAAAATCACGGTAAAACTCCTTCAGGAAAAGGTAGCCGATCTTTTGGCCATTCTTTTCAATCACCGCACTTTTAGCGGCATTTTCTGTTTCTACAATTTCACCACGGGTAAGAGTCATCTCCTTTTCAGCGCCGGAAGTCTTACGCACCAACAGTTTCAGGCTGGTACCTTTTTCGCCGCGGATCATTTTCGATACATCCAGGATGCTCATACCGGTTACTTCCACCATTTTACCATCGGCATCACTCAGTCGCAGAATGCAATCTTCGGCCTGCAGTAAACCACTGGCATCGGCAGTTCCGCCGGACAACACTCTTTTTACCACTATGGCGCCGTCTTTCGCATTCAGTTCCAGTCCAAGCCCATAGTAGCGGTGCGCCATCTGTGCATCACGGATACCCGCGTCCACCGGGGCAAAATAAGAAGTATGCGGGTCCATTTCCAGCGTGATGGTGTTCATGTACGCGCTGAAACGATTATCGCCTGCGTTGCTGCTGAGGAGATTTTTGAACAAGCCGTCCATCATCAACAACGTAGCCGCCCGCGCTTCTTTTTCGGCTACCACATCGGTTTTGGTCTTATCGGCGGTTTGTAACTCCACCATTTTTTTCAGCACATTATATTTAAGGCTCTTGCGCCATACTTCGCGACGGGCCGCTTCGTCGGCCGGATACTCGGCCTGGCTGCGGTCTGGCTGGATCGTTTCTTTTTTGCTAAAATCCATCGGCTTCGATAGTATCTCCTGGTAAATCGTCCTCACCTCATTCAAACGCTGCATAGACAAGGTATAGATCGCATTGAAATATTCCAGGGAAGGCGTTTCCAGCTCATCATCGATCAGCGTTTCATAACGACGCAGACTTTCCACATCCGTTTTCAGCAGCGTATTTTTATTTCCGTCCAATGCTTTGAGATAGTTCTTCCAGATAATCCGCGAAAAATTATCATCCACCGGCTTAGGCGCGTAGTGCTGATTTTTAATGCGTGTCATAACCTGGCGAATTACATTCTTTCTGTTGGCATCAACATCCCCCTCTGTTCGGGTGGCGGCAAAAGAAGTTAAGCCCACTGCGGGTAGCAGCAGGAAGAGCCCATATTTGGCAATGCTCATATCACAATAATTACGGTTTGTAAATATTACCAGTTGGTAATGTTCTGTAACTAAGGCAACAGCTGCCGCAAAAAGGGTGAAGCGGCAGCTGAATTTTTCCGTAAAATGAAGTATACTTGTGTTCAGCGGTATGCTTTACAGTGCTGCTGCAAAACATACTGCGGCTATCTTTCCACGTAATCCCTTATAACAACCCACATGCAAACCAGTCGCAGACATTTTATCAAAACAGCCGGCGCGGGCCTGGCCGGTATAGGATTTCTCCCGGTGCTTCAACCCATTCAGCAACTTTGGCGTAGCAGTCCGCCGGAACACTTTCCGCGGGCCCGGCCTGAATCACAGGGCGTATCGTCGCAAGGCATTCTTGGATTTGTTGAAGCAGCCAATGCCTCCGGCATCAGCTGGCATAGCTTTATGTTACTCCGCCATGGACAGGTAGTCGCAGAAGGCTGGTGGAATCCTTTTTCGCAGGAGAAAGTACATTCCCTTTATTCTTTGTCCAAAAGCTTTACCAGCACAGCTATTGGCATGCTGGTAAAAGAAGGTAAACTGGATATTAATACGCCGGTGATTTCTTTTTTCCCAAAAGCAGTACCGGAACATCCTTCTGAAAACCTCCAGAAGATGACCGTGAAACACCTGCTCACCATGAATACCGGCCATGGCGCGGATACGCTGCCGCCTATGCAGCGCTCCGATCAATCATGGACCGCTGTATTCCTGGCGCAACCTGTTTCCTTTGTACCTGGCACCCATTTTCTCTATAATACCGGCGCTACCTATATGCTGGGCGCCATCCTGCACGCCATCACTGGTCAAACCCTGTATGCATATCTTACGCCCCGTTTATTTGAACCACTGGGTATTAGCGGATACGACTGGGAAACTTCTCCCGAGGGCTTGAATGTAGCCGGATATGGACTGCGCGTAAAAACAGAAGACATTGCGAAACTGGGGCAGCTGTACCTGCAACAGGGACAGTGGAACGGACAAGAACTGCTCACAAAAAGCTGGGTGAAAGATGCCACCAGTTATCAAACGTCGTCACAGGAAGGCACGGGCGACTGGGCGCAGGGCTATGGCTATCAGTTCTGGCAATGCAGGCACGGCGCATTCCGGGGCGACGGCGCCTTCGGACAGTATTGCATTGTGATGCCGGACAAAGACGCCGTGCTGGTAGTGACCAGTCAAACCGACGATATGCAAAAATCCCTCGACCTGATGTGGGCGCATATATTGCCGGCCATCCAGGAAAGTCCGCTGCCTGATAATCCGGCACAGTATGCCGCCTTACAGGAAGCGCTGGGGCGTTTATCCCTGCCCGTAGTCAAAGGCAGTAAAAGCGTTTCGACAGCAGCCCGTTATGATCGGAAAAACTGGGTACCGGATCAGAATGAATTTGGCGCTACCGCCATGCAATTTAATTTTTCTGATAGTGGTTGTACCTGGATCACCAAAACAGCCACGGCTACTACCACGCTAAAATTTGGCTGGGAGAAATGGGTGCTCAATAAAGACCGGCAGCTGTATTCTTTTCCGGAAGCAACGCTCAATCATCAGCCCACACTGGTAGCGGGTACTGCCACCTGGATTGATGAGCATACCCTGCAACTGAACCTGCGTTTTGTGGAAACGTTTCATGGCGATAAGATCCAGTGTACTTTTGACGGGAATAAATTATCTGTCAGCTTTTTAGATAGTGTCACCGCAGCGGGTGCGAATAAAAAAGATAGCAGGAAGATATTGACGGCGGCGATTATTTAGTTTTGGACGAGGCAGGCGGCGGCACTTTTTTGCGGATGTCTGCCGCCATTACCTTATTGTATAATTCTTTAGCGAAATCTAAAGCCCCTTCCTCATTTTCAATATATATTTTATCTCTCGCGGAAAAGACCTGCTTTTTGGCATCTATCCACCGGATCATTTTCCCCTGATAGAAATAGGTTTTGTCTTCCGTCACTTTGGTGAGGCTACTGTTATACGCGGAGTCAAAAAAGGGTACATTGTAGCTACTCTCCCGCAGAAAAATAAAAACAGGGTTTCCCTTATCGTAATAAATGGAGGTCTCCGACTTTCCACTTTCCGCGTACATAGATTGCTCTATCAGCCTGATACTGTCTTTGAAAAAATAACCGATGACTTCTCCGCCTTCGGTCGTTTCTGCTGATGGTTCTGCCCATACTTTACGATAATTGGATCTATTGGCATTGATCTCCTGGTATTTATCATGGATATCTTTCAGGATTATGGTATTACGATCCTGTGAAAATATGGGCCGATGAAAGGAGAAAAAAGCGATCAGCAGGCAACCTGCTTTTATCAGGTACATGAGCTTACATTTTATGGATAGATAACGGTGTACGGTATACGAAGCTTCCAAACAGGGAACGTAAAATACAATATTCCGGCTGCAAAATAGCAGCAGTGGTGCATGATTTCCGGCAACGGACACCGTTTATTGGCTGTTCATCTTCCGTTAGTCCTGACGGATAACCGATAATAGATGATCCGCGCAGGAAGTTTCATATTTTTTTCTCTTGTTTAATCTTAAATATATGTATAAAAAACATTTTATAAAAAGCGGCATGACAACTCACTGAATTAATACCGCAGCATAGTGGGTATTCTGCTGAAATAAAACTGCAGTGTAGGATTCCTAATCACGGGATATTTCCCGGTATTTTATTAATTGGAAAATCCTATCTTTATCAGGTACACACTTTTAGTCCTATTTATAATTAAAAGAATTTTACCCTATATATTGAAACCTCAAGAGAACCAGACTATTTCCTCTCCCAGGGAAATAACGTGATAGTTAGCTTCAAGATAATTCCCTCGTTCATTATT
>NZ_DATCVJ010000310.1:0-10456 GCF_036566945.1 Chitinophaga sp.
CTGCTGAAAGCAGACAGTAAAACCCTCGCCGCCGTAACGGTAGATGCACGCAGACGCTCCAACACGGAAGCCATGCTGCTGAACGACCGTAAAAACTCTGCCATGATTTCCGATGGGATCTCGGCACAGAATATCGAAAAAACCGCCAGCATCACCACTACCCAGGCACTGCAACGCGTGTCAGGAGTAACGGTAACAGACGATAAGTATGTGGCCATCCGCGGCCTGGGCGATCGGAGCGTGATCGGTCAGCTGAATGGTATTCGCCTTGCCTCTTCTGATCCGGATAGAAGCGCCATCCCGCTGGACCTGGTACCTGCAGGCTTGCTGGATAATATCACCATCTATAAAACAACCACCTCTGATAAACCTGCAGATGCCGCCGCCGGTATCGTGGAGCTGAAAACAAAATCAGTTCCCGACCGGCAAACGCTGAGCATCACCGTGCAATCGGGCATGAACTCGCAAACAGGTAGCTACGTCAATAGTTTTTATAACAGCGACATGGGCTTCCTCGGACAAAAAGTAAAAGGGAAAGGACTTACCAACGACTTTCAACAACTGTCTTCCCAATACCCCAACGGATTAGGTGATATTCAACGCAACATCGCCAACAGCCGCAATGATCCGGCCCTGCTGGCAGAAGCCAACCGCATCAACAAAATTATGCATGGCTTTGATCCCGTACTCACCACTAAATATAAAAAGGCGCCGCTAAACCAGATTTATTCCATCACTTACGGCAACAGCTATACGGTATTTAAGAAACACCAGGTAGGACTCATCGCCGGCGCCAATTATTACAACCGTACCAACGATATCCACGATGGATCACTGACCCAGTATAGTGTATACCAGGGCGTGTTAACGGGCAACAGCGCATTGTACAGTCCCCGCGTGATTCCTAACTACATCACCCCTAACAACATTAACCTGGGGAAGTATTTAAACTATAAGGAAAACACCGGCACACAAACACTCAACTATGGATTTTTGGGTGGACTCACTTACCTCTTCAGTCCTCAGCACGAAATAAGTATGCAGTACCTGGGCAGTCGTGGTGCGGAAACCCGCGCTACTAATCTGCACGGCGCGTATGAGTACACCGGCCTGCCCGGCAAAGTGTATAACCTTATTTATGCCTTACGCCAAAGCTACCGCACACTCAACACGTTTAATTTACAGGGTGAGCACAAGTTTGGTAAAAACGAATATGCGCCGAAGTTGAGCTACAACATGGCCAGCTCTTCTTCCACACAGGACGATCCGGATTACCGCTTTGTAAACCTGGCCGACTATCGCATCAACGGAGGAAGTACTTACACCGGTCCTGTAACCACACCCGGCACTACACCGCCAGTGGTATCCAGTCCCAGCCTGTATTCCCTGGTATCCGGTTACGTAAACGGATATGGTCCTTACGGTATCATTCAGGCCGACCCTAATGGTCGCCGTTTTCGTCATCTCAAAGAAAATAATTACAACTATAAAGCAGATGTGACCCTCCCTTTTAAAGTCCTCGATAAAAAACAGGAATTTAAAACAGGTGTGAACTACCTGCACCGCAGAAGAACCTTTGCAGAAAATGTACTCTATCTCCCCGGATCTAACTACTCCAGCGACGGTGCACTGCCTTTGTATGAAGTAAATGGCCAGCTGGATCAGCTGGTAGGCTACGACCGTATTGGTGTCCGTCCACCCTCTGCTTATAATGAAGAAGGCGCGCCCCGCAATGGTGGCTTCCTGTATAATATCCAGAAGTCGCCCAACAACTATAAAGGCTACTACGAAACCCGTGCGTTCTATGGTATGCTGGATCTGCATCTCACCGAACAGCTGCGCTTCACAGGTGGGGTACGTTTTGAAATGACCGATATA
Source organism: Chitinophaga sp. (assembly GCF_036566945.1). GTDB lineage: Bacteria > Bacteroidota > Bacteroidia > Chitinophagales > Chitinophagaceae > Chitinophaga. The sequence goes on from NZ_DATCVJ010000310.1 coordinate 1,879, forward strand.
CAGGCGGCCGTAGATACGTCCAATGTCTTCCTGGATCCGAGTATCACCACCAAAGATGCCAGCGGTAATAAAGTAAACCTGGTGTATACAGAACCGAATGCTATCTACAAAACAGATTACGAGCCTTATTACTCTGCTAACCTTACCTATACACTAAACAAGAACATGAACTTCCGGCTGGGCTACAATACCACGCTGGCAAGGCCGGAGCTGAGAGAGCTCACCAACGTTTTTGATTTTGATCCTTTCCAGTTTGCATTGGTAGTTGGTAATCCGAAGTTAAAAAACCAGCATACCACTAACTATGATTTTCGTTGGGAGTGGTTCCCTCATCCGGGAGAAGTGATTTCCGCCTCTGTTTTTTATAAAGAAATCAATAACCAGTTAACAAAAGTATTTAAACAAAATTCATCCGGGTTGAACGCGCGTTTCCCGGAGTTTCCGGCGATTGAATTTCAGAACGATCCTAACAAGGGAAAGGTATATGGGCTGGAGCTGGAAGTGGTAAAGAACCTGGGCATCCTGAGTCAGGTGATGAAAAACTTTTCACTGGGATCTAACTTATTGCTGGCACAAAGTGAAATTAAGAAAACTGCGGAGAGATTGGAATCTTCCCGTGCCATCGATCGCCGCGCGCCGGCCAACAGCCCGCTGTTTGAACAGGCCCCTTATTCGGTGAATGTATTCCTGAATTTTAATAGTCCTAAAACAGGTACAGATATCACCACCACTTTTAACATGGTAGGGGAGCGCCTCATCCAGGTAAACCTGGATGGCACGCCGGATCTGTATTCCAGACCTAATCCCGTGCTGGATATTGTGTTTTCGCAACAGCTGTTGAAGCGCCTGCAGTTAAAAGGTTTCGCTAAAAATATACTCGACAGGCCCGTACAGGAAGTATATGCCAACCCGGGTACCGGTGGAAATTTTTATGGAAAGAAATATGTACGCAGAAGTTTTTACCGAGGAACAGAATTTATGCTGGGATTGACTTTCAACCTGTAAAAATTTGAATGATGAAAATGAAAATTACTTATATACTCTTAACGGCTGCAGTGATGATGACTGCCTGTAGCAAAAAGCTGGATTACAGTTACGATAACCGCGTGGTACAGCAGCCGATGACGGCTTCTGCTATCCGCCTCGTGAATTTAGGTGGCGCCACAGAATTGTCGGTGGGTGGAAAACAACTCACCAGCTATATGAAGCCCGACCCGGAAGGCTACTATGGCCCAAACGAAACAAAAGGCACGTTCTGGTTCCAGGAATCCGGTCGCTTAGGCACTACCTACACTATTCCCCGGGAGCTGCTGAAAGACGGCAGGGCAGATAGTATTTTATTCAGCAGCCTGTCTTTCAGAAATGCCGTGCCGCCGCCGCGGCCATTTAGGGCAATAGATGATGATGCCCATCCGAACGATTATTACTTTGTACGTTTTCGGCCCAATCCGGACGGATTTCCGGACTCTTTGTTCGTGATCCCCAGGGGAGTGTCACCGGCGGCAGATCCGGCCGGATTTAAGCTCCGTTTGTTGAATCTCAGTTCTGCTGCGGGCAACGGAGTACCCGACGGTTTTTTCCGGACAGGACCTATGTCGGTCACGCTGGCAGATGGCACCACGGTACCGGGCCTGAGCAATATAGCCCCCGGCCAATATTCTGATTATGTGGAGCTGCCCTATGGAACTTACCAATTTAAAGTATTGAATGCAGAAGGAAAAGAAGTGTCAGGGTCCAATAGTCTGTATAATGTGCTCAACCCGGCTACCGGCACGCTGATGGACTTACTGGGTACACCTGGTATCGGCGGTTATAAAGATACCTGGCTCACCTATGCACCGGTGAAAACGTATCAACCCGGCGGTATTTATACCATCGTGGTAGCCAATACCTACGAAGCAAACATTCCCACCGGTAACCCGAATGGAGAAACGTCCAAGTCAGAAAACAATAACGTCCGCATCATCGCAGATATCACGGAGCCGGTAAATACTACCTATGCCCGCATACAGGGAGTGAATGCTGCCGCGGGTAAAAAAATCGGCTGGCAGGTAGATGCACAGCCACTGGGCGGTACACTGGCCTTCGGTAAGCAAACCAACTATAACCGCTATATAACGGGCACGCATATCGTTAAAGCTTTGGGAGAAGATGGAAAGCTACTCGCAGAAAGCAACATCGATCTGCAGCCCGCCGATAACCTGACCGCCTGGTTGTATACCCGCAAGGATGGGACCAGCGCGATTGCGATGGTGGCCAATAACCTCAGTGGTAAATTCTATGGGGGTACATCTACTGATAACGGGACCAACGGAATGTTTAAAGACATCTACCCTTTCTGGATCCGCTTCATGAACTTTTGCCCGGACCTCGATGAAGTCACTTTTACACAGGACAACGGGCAACTGATCCGCGGTGCAGGACAGGCTTCACAGCACCTGTATCCTGGTAAACCAGCTACCAGCGAACCTTATGAAAGAATGCTCGTCAACTTTCCTTATACGATCCTGGCCTATGCTTCTGCGCCGGGTATTGCACCAGGTGATTGGCTCCGCAGTGTTGCACCCCTGAAAAGCCGGCAATTTATTGCCCGCCCGGAGCTATATAAAACACCCGAATTACCGCAAAGTGAGCCCGGCATTTATACGGTAGCACTCATTGGCAGCACCGCTCCCAACGCCACCGAAAAAGCCCGGATGATTATTGTGAAACATAACAATTGAGTAGTCTTATGAACAATAAATACTTTTTACTACCACTGCTGCTGGCCATACTGTTAATAAGCAGCTGCCGCAAAACGGAATATGTGGTATTGAATAATCCCGCCTATCTGCGGGTATTCAACTGCCTGGAATTTACCACCACCCTCGATAATAAAGATGCACCGCAACCTTTCCTCGCCTTCCTCATAGATCCGGTGCTGGATGATTATGGCATACCAATAAGTGCTGTTGTCACCGGCGACTTCCTCGATCAGCGCGCCGACTGGGCACGCCCTTATCCGGATGCCGCCAGCAATGTGCTTTGGCAAAAGGAATATCCCGGCACTAAAAGAGTACTGGCCGCACCTATTGTAAATGGCTATGATCTCTCGAGCTGGGCACAGGTGCCTTCCGGTAAACACCGCATCATTTTCCGTACCCGCCCACTGAATAATACGCCTTACTTTGAACTGGATAGAATGGAAAGAGGGATAACGCTGATCGATACCACCGTGGATCTCAGCGCCGGTGAAGTATATACCATGCACGCACTGATAGCAGAATATGCGAGCCAACGTCCGTTCATGTACCTGCGCCAGGAAACATTTCCTAAACAGCCTTTTGCAGACTCATTGATCTATGTGAATTTCTACAATCTCAGCTCGGAAAATTTCTATACTAAATCGCCGGATGCAGAGCCTAATGCGGACCTCTCCAACACCAAGCTGAAAGACACGATGAACATTTACTACTCGTTAAATAAACGGAACAATGCTACCATTACGCCATTGCCGGGTTACAAAGGTATTCCCATGGGACAAATTGTTCATTCCCTGCAACCGGCAGTAGCGCCCTATTTCAGCTTCCCTTTATTTCCGGATAGCAGCAGTAATAAAATTTTTACAGGCAACATGAGTCAGACCTTCGGTTTTTTTGCCCCCGGTTTTTCTCCGGAAACACTGCCTTATCCAGGCTTTCTGCCGGTAGGGGTGTTCTCCGCTATTACTATGGGTGACTATGGAGACAACGGTAAAACTACCTATACGCCATTTGCGGTGAGATGTGATCTGCGTACAGGCCTGGTAGTGAGTATTCATTCCGGTACCAACAACCCGCAATCATTTGCTACGGTGAATACGGTGGAGTATATCAACCGCAAGTTCTATGTCACTACCATCCAGCGGAAATTTATACCACCTGTTTATTAACGTCTTTTATTATTTCAATATGCTGAATAATTCTATCATAAAATCATTCATGGCAGCAGGTCTGCTGCTGGCACTGTTAACAGGCTGCCGGAAAGATAATCTCATTCCACCCATTGACACTACCACTACACCTCGCGCCATGGGCGCCTTCATCGAAAATAACTACGACCTGAGCATCCTGTCAGCTGCCCTGAAAAAAACGGGTTTGCTGGATACGCTGAATCAGGGCGGTCCCTTCACGTTGTTTGCTCCGGATAACAATGCCTTCAATAACATGGGTATAAGAGGTACGGAAGATGTGGCCCGCATGAATACCGATAGTCTGCGTTTGATGCTCCGTTATCATCTCATTCGCAACCGCTACTTTACTTCCACCTTCCCGCAGCAGCTGGATAATAAATATCCCACGCTGGCAGGAGAACAAATATATGTGTCAGTATTAAAAACAGCCACCACCACGCCCGATCAGGAAACATTTGTAAACGGTGCGCTGATTTATCCGGACAGCAAACGGAATATTGCCCTGGCCAATGGGGTAATCCATATCCTGGCAAAACCACTCAAGCTTACACAAGCTACCGTACAGGATTACATCGCTGCCGATACCAGCTTAACCTTGTTTGCCGCTGCCATGAAAAAATTTAATTTATGGGACGGCCTCAAAACAAATAAACCAGTAACGGTATTTGCACCCACCAACAGTGCATTCGACAAATACGGTATCACCGCAGCAAAAATTGCTGCCATGAATGTAGCAGATTATGACCCGATCGTATTTGCTATTTACCCCATCGAAATGAGACCCCTGCATATTTTTGCGCCAGACGGGCATCTCATACCCAACCCCTCACCACTGGGCTATGGTGGCCTGAAAGCAGGGATCTATTCCATTACGCCGGGATATAGCTACAACAGTTATTCCGGCGAAGAAACGTCCGGCGTCAGCATCTCAAAATGGAAAAACGCCTACTGGTATCCCAATGAGGAAGGCCCTTCCGAAGTAAACTATAAAAATGGACTGGTAAACGCAGATCATCTCTGTAACAACGGTATCGTGCACGTGATAGATGATCTTTTCCTGAACCCGGATTTAATGAAGCGATAAAAATGAAACGGATGATAGCAAGAATATCTTTAGGCTTATTACTGATCCTGGCTGTGGCAGCCTGCCGCAAACAGGATATTGAACCGGAACCGGTAGGAGCACCCGTGCCACATGGCGCGGGCCCGGATAAAACCTGGCAGCAGCAGCTCGCTGCTTCTTCGTATACCCGTTTCCGCGAGGCATGGCAGCATTCCGGTATGGACCAGAAAGTGAAAGAAGCCGGCGCCGGTTTTTATACGTTGTTGGTACCCACTGATAAAGCCTTCGATGAAGCCGGATGGACAACCGCAAAAATACAGGCCGCCGATGCCGCTACACTGAACGACTTATTGTCTTTCTATGTAATGCCAATACGCCTGCAGGCAGAAAATATCAGCGCCATCAAAGGCAATACCGCTGCAGCTACCTTGTCGTTCCGCTCCTTTCCCGACAGACCGGAATGGTATAAAGACTATGTGGATTTCCAGTTCCTTGGAAAAAACGGGGATAGCCTGTTAGTGAATGGCATCGCCCTCAGTAAATGGGGACAACAAATTGATGGCACCAACGGCGTGATCTATCCGATTGATCACCTGATCACCAAACCCACATTGTCGATGTGGGACTACCTGCAAAGTGAGCCCCGGTTCAGCTTATACGTGGAGGCACTGCACATCTGCGATAGTCTCTACGAATCGGTGTACATGACCCAGCCCCTGGCATTCCTGAAATCTTCTCCTGAAGCCGCGCAGTTTACATTGTTCGCGCCCAATAACGAGGCGTTCATCAAAAATGGTTTCCATAACGCCGGCGATATCCTGCAGTATTGCCTCCGTTCCTGGCCATTGCCCGATGCGGGCTATGATGAAAATATGTTCTGGCAACAACCGGTCATCTCCATGGATTCATTACTAATGGCCTGCGGTGTGGAGATCATGAACGCATCACAGCTTAATGGAGCTGCCCGCGTAGGTCCTGTGTTCTTTGCCAACGAACTGGCCAACAATGCGGCTGCACTCAGTGGCCTGGTGCTGTATGAAGGCCAGCCTTATAACAGTCCACCCATAATGATGAACCTGTCGTTTATCAACAACAACGGGCAACCCGGGGTAAAAAGATTAGCAACGAATAATCCCTATATCCCTTTAAAGAGCCGGAATATAAGAGTGATCAATGGAGTAGTACATGAAGTAGCAGATCTCTTTAAAAGATAATTTTTAAAAGCAGACAAAATGAAAAGATTCACCTATACAGGTTTGCTGATACTAATGTTGTCCGCCTGCACCAAGGATAAAGACCATCCGGCTGCATCAGACGAAATTAATCGCCTGACCTACGTCATAGACGATAATAAATTTAACTTCTCTTCTTTCAATACCGCCCTGGGTAGAACAGGCTACCGCGCCCTGCTGGCAAAGGAAGGACCATACACCGTGATGATCCCGGATAACAACGCATTCAGCAAAGCAGGTTACGCCACTGCCCAACAGGTACTTACAGAAAGTGCCACCGTGCTTAATAACATGGTATCCTATCACATTGTAAATGGTACCTGGGAGCTGAATAAACTGCCGTATAAATTTAACCAGGAACTGTCCGCCGTCACCGGCGCTAAAATGTTTGTAACACATTGGATCAAAGGCGCGGATACGTTACTCACTATCAACGGCAGCCCGGTACTGGCGTACAACCTGCCCGCCAGTAATGGCGTAATCCAGGTATTGAATACGGTACTGCAGCCACTCGTGTACGCCAATCTATCTGCTGCTATTTCCGCAGATACCAGTCTTACTTTTTTAAACGTAGCCCTGCAACAAGCCGGACTGAAAGAAATGATCGCCGGTAATACGGTTTATACTTTCTTCGCACCTTCCAACAATGCATTCCGTGCTGCCGGTTTTACGACGATAGACAGCATCCATCAAACCGATGCTAAAATATTGAAAGACTTACTGCTGTATCACTTCTTCTCCGGCCGGAAATTTATTTACGATTATATCCTCACCACCGGCGCCACCGATCAAACGGAACAAGCCATGCAGAATGGAAATAACGTTGCCATTACCCTCGTAAAAGAAGGCGTGAAATACACCGGCATCACCATTAAAGGCGCCGGCAACAAAGTAGCGGCTACCGTGACCAAAGAAAATTTCATGGCCGGAAACGGAGTGCTGCAAATTATCGATCAGGTATTAAAAGAAAACCAGTAATTGTGATGAATAAAATTTTATACATAGCTTATTTTTTTGTGCTCCTGCTCTGTATCCGTTTCCCGGCACAGGCACAGGAAACAAATGGTACGCTCAGCGGAAAAATCACAGGCGATAAAAATGAACCACTCATCGGCGTAACCGTAGTGGCCCTGCATGAACCTTCCGGTACCAAATATGGCGTAGCCACCGGCACTGATGGCCGCTACTATTTACCCGGCCTGCGCATCGGTGGTCCTTACTCCGTTACCGTTACCATGATGGGTATGCAACCGCAAAAAAGAGAGCAACTCAGTATCCGTCTTGGGGAACCCATGCAGCTCAATTTTACACTCGTGGTAGCCGGCACGGAATTATCTGCTGTAACGGTAAAAGGCACAAAGAAAGGCGCCGCTGCCAACACCTTCGGCACCGGGCAGAATATCAGCCGCACGCAGTTGTCGAATATGCCTACCATTTCCCGCAGCTTGCAGGACATGACTAAAATGGTACCACAGGCCTCCCGCGATAACTCTTTCGCCGGTACCAACTTCCGCTATAACAACGTCACCATCGATGGCGCTATCAATAACGATGCGATTGGCTTCAGCCCTTCCGCCGGTGGTATTACCGGCAGTTCCGGCATGCCCGGCTCCAGCACCCGCACCAACGCGGTATCACTCGATGCCATCGAAGACATGCAGGTATACCTGGCCCCCTTCGATGTGAAGATTGGTAACTTCACCGGTGGAAGCATCAACGCTGTTACCCGCAGCGGTACCAACACGGTTACCGGCTCGGTGTACGGCTTTGGCCGCAATGCCGCCCTCACCGGCAAAGGTCCTGCCGGCATTAAAATGAACAGCGACTTTTATGATTACCAGGCCGGCGTGAGAGTTGGTTTTCCGATCATCAAAAACAAGTTGTTCTTCTTCACCAACGAAGAAATTACTTCCCGCCAGGACCCTTCACAATTGCTCGTCGGACAAGCAGAAACGGCGCATATCCTCAGCATGAAAGAGGCCGATCAGATTCGTCAGTCTACCCTCGATCGCTACGGCGCCGCCTTTGATCCCGGCACCGCCGGCAACTACAGCGCTTATTCCCGCTCGCAGAAATTCTTTAACCGCCTCGACTGGAATATCAACGACAAACATCAGCTGTCTGTCCGCAACAATACCATTACCTCCAAAGCCATGAACATGGACCGCGATCAGCAGGATTTCCGTTTCAGCAGCATGGCCTATCAGCAGGTGAATAACCAAAGCTCCACGGTGATGGAGCTGAAGTCACGCTTCAATAGCCGCTGGTCCAACAGTTTCATTGCCGGTTACAGCGTGGTGCACGACAAACGTAATCCCGATGCCGATCCCACGCTGCCACAGGTGCAAATCG
>NZ_DATCVJ010000311.1:0-3605 GCF_036566945.1 Chitinophaga sp.
AACAGCCGGCGCTTATTTTAGCGCCGGCTGTTTTTATTATATGCTAATTATATTTTGGGAGAGATATTGCTTAATTGATGTTCACCGTTGCTACGGCCTTTTTTAACGTTCCCTCACTTTCTGCCGATACTTTTATAATACCGGTGGCACCTTGCTTCGCCCGGATAATGACCTGCGCCATTCCATTGTATGCCATGCGCTCCCTGCTTTTGAAAGATACCAGTGAAGTAGCATCTCCATTGTCAGTCGCCACGATTTCGCCGGGCCCTTCTATAGAAAATTTCACCAGTGGGTGCGATCCTGGCACCACCACGTTATTTTTGTCTACCACCTGCAGGGTGATATAACATAATGCGATGCCGTCTCCTGCCACTGTTTTAGTTTCTGGCTGTAGTAACAACGCATTGGCGGCTCCGGTAGTTTTCACAACATCCGTAGCCCAATACTTCCCATTTTTGTAGGTCACTACTTTTAGCTCTCCCGGCTGATATTTCACACTATCCCATACCAGGCGGAAATCTATCCCCGGCCTTTTTACTTTTGTGCCGAGACTTTTGCCATTCAAAAACAGTTCCGCCTTATCACCTGAGGTATACACATGCACCGGCACCAAAGAATCTATTCTTCCCGGCCAGTTCCAGTGAGGCATAATGTGCGCCATAGGATAGTCCGGGCGCCAGTGTGCCTGATAGTTATAGAACCGGTCTTTAGGGAATCCACATAAATCCACTATGCCAAAATAGCTGCTTCTGGAAGGTGGATTTTTTCTCCGTATTTCTTCCAGCGCTTTTTCCAGCTCCAATCTTTTTGCCGTATCTGTTCTGAAGTTCAGCAAATTTGTTTCATCAGAATTAAAAGGCGTCGGTTCGCCCAGGTAATCAAATCCTGTCCATACAAATTCACCTAACAGGTGCGGATATGTTGCATTCGTGCGGAACTGTTCATCTGGTGAACAGCCCCACCCTGGCCATGCTACATCGTAGGAAGTCACCTGGTAGTTGTCGTAATGCGTACCAAAAAAATACTCGCCCCGGGAACTTACGCAGGAAGAAGTTTCACTACCCATGGTTGGCATGTTCTTATATCGTGGGTCCTGATCCCATTTAGCTTGCTGGGAAAAGAAATAGTTTACGCCCATTACATCCAGGGCCATAGCGGCGCCGCTGGAGCGTCCGCCATCCGGATCGTTATATGCATTTGACACTGGTCTTGTCGGATCTTCTCTATGTACAATATCTGCCAGTTCCTTTGTTAGTGGCACATCCTGCTGATCCATTACTTCATTGCCAATAGACCACATGATCACCGCAGGATGATTCCGGTCTCTGTGTACCATCGCTACCAGGTCTCTCTCGTGCCATTCGGGGAATAGTTTATTATAATCATTTTTACGTTTGCCATGCTTCCAGGCATCAAACGACTCATCCCATACCAGCAATCCCATCTCATCTGCCAGCTCCAGTAATTCCGGCGCAGGTGGATTGTGGGAAGTCCGTATAGCATTACAGCCCATGCTTTTCATAATCGTCAGCTGGCGACGCAGTGCCGTGATGTTAATAGCGGTGCCAATGGCGCCCATATCACTATGCAGACAAACCCCTTTTATGTCAACACGCTTGCCATTCAAACTGAATCCATCTCTCGCCGTAAAATCCAGTGTCCGGATACCAAAAACAGTGTTGTACACGTCTGCCCGTCCATCAGGTGTACGTACCGTTGTTTGTGCGATGTATAATGCCGGGTGTTCGATCGACCACAGCGCAGGATGCACCAACGTTAGTCCGGCATCGATATGCTGGGTACTGTCGGCCAGCATCTCCAATGACTGCGGATGAGTAGCCGCTACTTTCTTTCCTATCTTCTTCCCATCAGGTGATGTATAAACAACAGTGCTGACCAAAGCCTTTACCGGCGCTGTTCCCTGGTTTTCTACCTTCACCTCCAACTTTACATCCGCCTTATTGGCTGAAATGTTACTCGTAGTAATGTAGGTGCCCCAATGTGCAATGTGTACCGGCGCTGTTTTCACCAGCCACACATGCCGGTACAATCCACCACCCGGATACCAGCGGGAATCCCAGCTATCTGTATCCAGTCTTACTGCCACTATATTCTTTTCTCCGAAATGCAGGTAAGGGGTAATGTCCATGCGAAAAGAGTTGTAGCCATAAGGCCATGTTCCTACGTAATGACCATTTACCCAAACTTTAGCATATGCCATTGCTCCATCAAAATCCAGCAAAATTCTTTTGTTCTTATCTTTCTCTGATATATCAAATGCTTTCCGGTACCAGCCTATTCCCTTCCAGGGCAGTTTACCGGTATTTCCGCTGAGTTCAATTCTGAATGGACCGGCGATGGCCCAATCATGTGGAAGATCCAACTGCTCCCACGCACCATCTGCAAATCCCGATTGCTCCAATCCCGCTGTTTCTGCTTTCACCGTACCATCTGTTTGGGTACCAAACCGGGCGAAACGCCAATTCGCATCAAAAATTGTCACATCCGCATTTCCTTCCCGGATAATGGAAGACTGTGCAGATGTATTCAAAGTGCACAGGCCCCAAAAGATACCTATCACTGCTGTTCTCCACCTATTCATCATAAAAAAAGTATTTCGTTTGACCGCGCTGCAGGAAATGATGCCCCTTTTCACCTTCGGCTCCACTGAAAAAGTCCACAAAGTAAATAATATATCAACGCGTGCTAACATTCAGCTGGCCGGGATGTATGCCCTGTGCAGTGCCATGCAATATTACGTTACCTTTTTTTAATCCGGACCGCACTAAAAAAGTAGCAATGCCTGCTTCTGATTTAACAGTAGCCGGACTGCATAATTCCGCCGCTCCGGATACCTGCAGCGTTACCGGAAGATCCGCCGTAGCTGTCAGATGATTATGTTCATCTACTAATTTCACATATACAAAAATCACATCCCCACTGGCATTAAACGGTTGGCCATTGATCCCTGTTTCCAGCACTGCTTTAACGGGCTTTCCCGCTGTAGTTACGCTTTGCTGCGTTACCACCTTGCCTGAGCGGAAGCCTTTAGCCACAATAGTTCCGGGAGCATACGAGATATGGTTAAACGTAAATGGAGGATGATCCAGGTTATTGGCGTTGCCACCGTTAAAGTATAATCCTTGTTTATTTCCGCGGCCTTCATGCGACGTTTCCGGTCCGATATCGGGCTTTTGCGTGCCCAGTTTCCGGCCATTCAATGATAAGGTAACGGAATCACAGTTGCTATAAACAATCACTTTAGATCCGTTGGTCGGCTTATCCCAGTTGCTGGCAATGAAAAGTACCGGGCCTGTGGCATTCATCGCATTTTTATTGACCACCGGGGATTGCTGACTTTTAAAGAAATAATAACTGTATTTGGGAATCCTGAAAATATCTGCCACGCCCCAGCCTTCGATACCTACTACGCAACCTGCCAGTCCATCGTAGAAAGCCCAGGTGAGGTCACCGATGGAATGTGGATAGCTTTTTCTATTCTTATTATGTTCCCATTGAAGGTTCCAGGCCTGTTCCAGCATTCCATTTTCTCCGGCTCCTCTTAGTTGCCTCGTGGAACTATTGCCACCACCAAATTCATAATC
>NZ_DATCVJ010000312.1:0-13572 GCF_036566945.1 Chitinophaga sp.
CTTACTTACTATGGGCGTAATACAATGGTACTGCCGGACCTGTTAAGTGATAACGGTTTTGTGAGCAGTGTAAACCAGAAACGTTACCTGAGCTACGATCAATATATTGTTACCACTACCGATGGCGTGGCCAGTGATTTATGGAAACAATTGTACCGGGTAGTGGTAAATGCCAACCTGCTGATCAGCAAAGCAGAAGCGAATGACTATCCGGAGGCGGACAAAGCAGAGGCGCAGTTTATTATTGGCGAAGCCTACGCATTGCGCGCCCTGGCTTATTTTGACCTGATGCGCTTTTACGCCATGCCCTACAATTACACGGCAGATGGCTCGCACCTGGGTGTACCGGTAGTGATCAAAAGTGGTGTCGACAATACACAGATCATCTCCCCCAAACGTAATACCGCGAAGGAAGTATATACCCAGATCATCGCTGATTTCAATAAGTCCATGACGCTGATGACGAAATCGCCGATAGGTTTTAAATCTTCTATGCGTGGCAGAATGAGCTACTATGGTGCGGAAGCACTGCTATCACGAGTGCAGCTGTATAAGGGCGATTGGGTGGCGGCCGACTCGCTTGCTACTGATGTAATCACCAAAGGTGGCTACGCCTTGTTGTCGCGTGCTTCGTTGATAGAAGAATCCAAAAAACAGAACAGTACGGAAGCTATCTTCGAAATCCAATACAATATCCTGGACAACCTGGGCAGCGATGCCTTGGTGAACTTCTACTGGCAATCCGGTAGCTATGGTGATGGATTAGCTACAGAAGACTTGTATAAAACCTACACCGCTTCAGATGTGAGACGCGGATTCGTCCCCAAAGGCTCCCGCAAAAACGGAGAGAATCCTGCTTACCTGATTACCAAATACACGAATACCACCAGCTATGAAGAACCGGTGAGGGTGATCCGTTTGGCAGAAGTATACCTCACCCGCGCCGAAGCCCGTGCGCAGCAAGGTTTGGATGCACTGGCTGCTGCCGATATAGATGTTATTGCCGGTCGTGCAGATGCCGCAGCTACCGCCGTTACCGCTACCGGTGACGCGTTGAAAACGATTGTGCTCAACGAGCGCCGTAAAGAACTGGCTTTCGAAGGTCATCGCTTATTTGACCTGACCCGCAATAGGCTAAGCTTCACCAAGTACCTGTCTGGCCGAACGATGGCGATCGATAAAACAGATAAGAGAACCATCCTGCCTATTCCGCAATCAGAAATGAATGCGAATGGTAATATGGAACAAAATGACGCTTATAAAATACAGTAAACAATCAAAAAACAACTGGGAAAGGGCTGTCCGCTTGCTGCGGGCGGCCCTTTCCTTTTAGGGTAAACAGGGGAGGATGACTAAAAGCTAATAAGGAATAACTACTTTTGCGGGATTAAATATTTTTGATGAAGTCTTTCTTAGGTCTGTTTGATTTTTCGCAGCAACCCGATTATAAAGTAGAAGTGTTGGCCGGGTTAACGGTAGCGATGACTATGATACCGGAGTCCTTGTCCTTCGCTATTCTCGCGGGATTTCCGCCGTTGGTAGGTTTGTATGCAGCCTTTATCATGGGCCTGATAACAGCAATATTTGGTGGTCGTCCGGGGATGGTATCCGGTGGCGCCGGCGCTACGGCGGTGGTATTGATAGCATTGATGCAGTCGCATGGACTGGAGTATGTATTTGCCGCGGTATTGCTGGCGGGTATGTTCCAGGTGTTGGTAGGATTATTTAAACTGGGAAAATTTATCCGGCTGGTGCCACAACCGGTGATGTATGGATTTGTGAATGGACTGGCAGTGATTATTTTTATGTCGCAGTTCCGGCAGTTTAAAACAATGGCCGGCGGAGAATTGGTGTGGCTGACCGGAAATCCGCTGTGGATCATGATTTCATTGGTAGCACTGACCATTGCTATTGTCATCTTCTTCCCCAAAATAACAAAAAAAATACCTGCCTCACTGGTGGCTATCATGGTTGTTTTCGCCATTGTAATGGCACTGGGTATTGATACACGTACGGTAAAAGATATTGCTTCTGTAAGCGGCGGCTTTCCGCCTTTTCACCTGCCACAGGTGCCTTTTTCATTCAGCACGCTGCAAATTATTTTTCCATATGCCTTGATCATGGCAGGAGTGGGGCTCACCGAGAGTTTACTTACGCTGAACCTGGTCGATGAAATGACCGGCACCAAAGGAAATGGCAACCGGGAAGCCATGGCGCAGGGGAGTGCCAATATGCTTAATGGTGTTTTTTTCGGCATGGGTGGCTGCGCTATGATTGCACAAACGTTTGTGAATCTTTCAGCAGGGGCTAAATTACGCTTGTCTGGTATCGTGGCGGCACTGACTATTCTGGCTGTGGTGCTTTTTGGTGCACCGGTGATAGAACGTTTACCGATGGCGGCTTTGGTGGGTGTGATGTTCATGGTGGCCATCTCTACTTTTGAATGGGCCAGTTTTAGGATCATCAACAAAATGCCGAAGGCAGATATTTTTGTGGGGATATTAGTGGCGGTAATTACTGTTTGGTTGCATAACCTGGCGCTGGCAGTGCTGATTGGCGTTATTATTTCAGCCCTGGTGTTTGCCTGGGAAAGTGCTAAACGTATCCGTGCCCGTAAATACACCGACGAAAACGGTGCAAAGCACTATGAGATATATGGTCCGTTATTTTTTGGGTCAGTGGCGGCTTTCAGCGAAAAATTTGACGTGGCCAATGATCCGGCAGAAGTGATCATCGACTTTAAAGAGAGTCGTATTGCGGATATGAGCGGGATCGATGCCTTGCATAAATTAACGGAGCGTTACAGGCAACTGGATAAAAAATTGCATCTGCGCCACCTGAGCGCCGACTGCCGGCAACTGCTGAAAGACGCTGCCGCCGTGATAGAAGTGAATATTGTGGAGGATCCGGAATACCTGGTAGTGGCTAAATAACTATCTGGTCTGATATTTATTTCTCTTCATTCCTTTTCAATATCCCGTTAATCATAGGCTTCAGGGTACTATATTCTTCCGGGGTAAACCCCATGCTGCAGCTGATTTTTTCCGGGATATCTGCTGCTTGTGTTTTGAGTTGCGCACCGGCTTCCGTTAAGTGTATATGTACGATGCGCTCATCTTCTTTGCTGCGCATACGTTTAATTAACTTTTTACTTTCCAGTCTTTTTAACAAAGGCGTTAATGTTCCGGAATCCAGCATCAACAATTTGCCCAGTGCCTTTACAGACAATACCTCATGCTCCCAGAGCGACAGCATCACGAGGTACTGCGGATAGGTGAGGTCTATTGCATTTAAAAAAGGCTGGTAATGTGAAGTTACCAGCCTTGATAATGCATATAACGAAAAGCAAAGCTGATTGGATAATTTTAGTTGTTTCAATTTGGATCTTTTGACAACACAAAATTAAGCTAATGTTTCGATTAATATTTTTGCAACTTCTGCGGAAGAAGCCGGGTTCTGGCCAGTGATCAGTAATCCGTCTTTTAAAGCATAAGGGTGCCAGTCGTTTCCTTTGCTGTAAATACCACCTAGTTTTTTCAGTTCATCCTCTAACAGGAATGGTACTACGTTGGTGAGTTGCACGGCTTCTTCTTCTGTATTACTAAACCCGGTCACTTCTTTACCTTTTACCAATGGCTCACCATTAGGCGCTTTTACTTTTACCAATGCAGCAGGTGCATGACAAACAAATGCCACTGGTTTATGCTGTTTGTAAAATGTTTCGATCAGCGCAATGGAGCTGGGATCGCCGGCTAAATCCCATAACGGGCCGTGACCACCGGGGTAAAATACAGCGTCATAATCATCTGCAGACACCTCGTTCAGTTTCACCGTATGTGCTAATTTTTGCTGCAGGGCTTCATCCCGTTTAAAGCGATTGGTATCTGCTGTCTGAAACTCCGCCAGCTCACTTTTCGGATCGATGGGCGGTTGTCCGCCTTTAGGCGAGGCGAGTGTAATTTCTGCGCCTGCATCTGCCAGCACATAATAGGGAGCGGCAAATTCTTCTACCCAGAACCCTGTTTTATGGCCGGTGTTGCCAAGCTCGCTGTGCGATGTCAATACAATTAATACTTGCATGAGAGAGAGGTTTAAATCAGTACTAACTCAACTTCAATATTGCCACGGGTAGCATTGGAGTAAGGACATATCTGGTGCGCTTTTTCGATCAGTTCCTGTCCTACCTGCGGGTCTACGCCGGGAATGGCTACCTGTAATTTTACCGCTAAACCGTAGCCACCGTTCTCATTCTTGCCTAAACTTACATTGGCAATGACAGTAGTCGTGCCGGTGGTTACTTTTTCTGTTCTGATCACCAGGTGGAGGGCGCTGTCGAAACAGGCCGCATAGCCTGCCGCAAAAAGCTGCTCAGGGTTGCTGTAGGCGCCGCCGCTGCCACCTAATTCCTTTGGCATTCTTACTTCGAGGTCTAATACGCCATCAGAAGATGTAATATGTCCGTTTCTACCGCCTGTTGCGGTCGCATGTGCCGTGTATAATTTTTCAATCGTAGCCATGATAAATTCATATTTATTGTGTAAAATTAAATTGTACACAATTTAATTCCAAATTTATTTTTCAGCACACTACTGCTAACAACAAAAAGACCACCGGTGTTTACCGTGAGCTTTAATTAATAGATATATAGTATTTTTTTATCAAGATAAAAAGCAGCGAACAATGTCCTGCACAGGAAGTAAAGCGGTTGTATCTTTAAGCATTATTAAATATCCCTATGACCAGATACCTGCTGTACTGTCTCCTGGCGCTGATGAGCTGCGCCGCCTGTAATAGCGGTAACGATGTTAAACAATCGCTTACCCACCAGTTACCATCTGAATATTTTACGGTAGATATCCGCGCCGACACCCTGCTGCAAACCGCTAAGGGCACACGCATTCATATTCCGGCAGGCGCGATCAGTAGTAAAAATGGGCACACCATAAAACTGGAAGTGAAAGAAGCCTATTCAATCGCCGATATCGTGAAAGCCGGACTCTTTACACAGAGCAATGGACAACCCCTGAGCAGCGGCGGTATGCTCTTCATTAACCCGGTAGGCGATCCCGGCGCCACTATCGTAAAGCCTATAGACGTGCAGATCCCGACGGATTTCATTACAAAGGGTATGGAGCTCTTTAAAGGTGAATGGGCGAAAGACAGCAGCATTAACTGGACCAACCCGACCCCATTGATAGCGGGTGAAGAGGAGCGGAGAGTGGATGCCGGAAACGTAATATTTCAGCAGAATTGTACCTCCTGTCATGCCATTGACAGAAAATTGGCTGGCCCTCCATTACTGCATACCACGGCAAGACATTCTTTTGAATGGCTGGAAGATTACATCGTTAATAGCGCGGCGGTATTAGCCAGTGGCGATTGTTATGCCAATCACCTGTTTGATAAGTATAATAAAACACCAATGACAAGCTTTCCTAATTTAAGAGGAGCAGACATGCACGACTTGCTTGCTTATATCGACAACGAAAGCAAACGAATAAATAAAACCGGCTATGACCTCACTAAACGAAGAGCAGATAGTTGTGCCGCCTATTTAAATACACTGAATGCCTTACATCGCAAAAGGCGACAATTGGTGGCTGAAAATGGAGCTCCGGTCAGGATTGATCCTGGCACAGGAAGGCCTCCGCAGATGATAGAAGTGCCGGATAACATGGTGGCAGCAACCAGCAGCAGTGCGTATTATAATTTCGAGATGGAAACCTTTGGCTGGTTTAACGTAGACATCCTGCTGAAAGGCATCCCCGGATATGAAAACAGCAATCTCCGCGTACGTATAACCGGCACCGTTAGCGAAAACACCCAGGTATTTATGATTATTCCCGACGATAAAATTTACCTGATAGGCGGTTTGCTCGCCGGTAGCAACGATGAATACGGGTTTTTTACAAAAGATGGGAACATCCCATTGCCGCAGAAAAAGAAAGCTTATATCATGGCCACCGGCGAAACAAATGGCGTATTACTCTTCGGTACCACCGTTTTTGAAACATCGCTGAAGCAGGAATTAACCATTACCCTGGCGCCATCTGATAAACCTGCCTTCAATAATTTTACCCGGCAACTGGAAGGGAACGGGTTTTCCATGAAAGTGGTGGACACCAGACATGCCACGGATATAAGAGCCACGGATGAATTAATCAAGGCAGCAGCACTACTGAAACCTGTGGGTTTGGATTGTGGTTGTGATAATAGTGATACTTCCACGATGTTGCCTCAGTCGCCAGCACCGGCTCCTGGTCGGTAATCAGGGTATGTTATGTTGCTACGATGTATTCTATTCAGGGAAACGTCGTAGCAACTAGCTTTTAACAGAGTACCCACTCTTACCGGCAATACCCTCTGCTAACGTTCTGCCTTATCTGTTAGCTACCCCCGCATTCCCATCTCCCTATAAATTTAATACCCACTCAAGGCAATACCCTCTGCTCACCTTCCTGCGCATCCGCTACCCGCCCGCATTCCCATCTCCCCATAAAATTAATACCCGCTCAAAACCACCCATATTTCCATCTCCCGGAAAAAAAATATGGCAGATAAATAAATATTTCTTTACTTTGCGTCAGATTGACGTAAAGAAATATTGAACCCTATCAGGTACTATGGAATGGTTAACCCCGCCGGAAATTCCAACTCCCCTGATGCAAACTACAACCACATGAACAGAAATAAACGCATCGCCATCGCACAGGAAACCCTGCACATCATGGAGAACGGCATTTATCGCAACAATAGAAATGAATCTGTAGATATCTCAGGAGCATTGCAACATGCCATTGCCAACTCCATCCATTATCGGCCCGAAGATTTTACCGCCGTATTCGCACAGAGAGATCAGCTGCTGGAAACGGCTCCTGCATTCAATACCAACATCACCGTTACCGGCGAAACCACCTTTGGAGCAGCACACCGCCTCATCGTAGAAGAAGGAATCAGGGATGTTTGCTGCCTCAACTTTGCCTCTGCAAAAAATCCAGGCGGAGGCTTTCTCGGTGGAGCACAGGCACAGGAAGAAGCCCTTTCGAGAGCCAGTGGATTATATGTCTGTCTGACATCCAAACAAGCGATGTATGATATCAATCGCGCTAATCATACCTGTTTGTATACAGATAATATGATCTATTCTCCGCTGGTACCCGTGTTTCGAAATGACCACGACGCCTTGCTGGATCAGCCTTACAACATCTCTGTGATCACTGCCCCGGCGGTAAATGCAGGCGCTGTCAGGAACAACGAACCTCAACGGCTACACGAAATTGCCGCAGTGATGCTCGGCAGAATAGAGAAATTACTTTCTGTGGCCGTAGTACAAAAACAAACCACGCTGATCCTCGGCGCCTGGGGCTGTGGCGTGTTTCGGAACAATGCCGCAGAAGTAGCCCATTGGTTTGCACATCACCTGCAACAGAATGAGATCTTTAAAAATGCCTTTTCCAACGTGGTATTCGCGGTGTATGAGTCTTCCGAAAAAGCACAAAACTTAACGGCTTTCAAAAATAAATTTCAATACAGTGAAGTATCATAACGACTGGCTGATCACGAAGTATGAAGCCAAAGAAAAAATAAAGTTCCTGTTCTTCTGGGGCCATCGCGCAGCAGCCGATGGAAGCGTTACCCAGAGCTGTTTTAGTCAGTGGTGGCCGGCTGTCTTTCAGGTAAACGGCCTCACTTACAAAACCGCTGAACACTGGATGATGGCCGGTAAAGCACAACTTTTCGGAGATCAGGATATTCTCGGAAAAGTACTGCTGGCCAACTCTCCGGATCAGGCAAAAAAATTAGGGCGGCAGGTGAAAAATTTTGACCCCGCTACCTGGGACAAACATAAATTTGACCTGGTGGTAACAGGTAACTATCATAAATTTTCACAGCACCCGGCATTGAAAACTTTTTTAATCAACACGCAGGATCGCGTACTGGTAGAAGCCAGTCCTATGGACCGTATCTGGGGAATAGGCATGGCTGCCACTAACGAACACGTGGAAAATCCCCTGCTATGGCGTGGACATAACCTGCTCGGTTATGCACTCATGACGGTAAGGGATCAACTTAAATAACATGAACATTAAAACAATCAGTAAATTTCTGAGCCTTATTCTCCGGCATAACCCGGAAAAAATACAACTAACCCTGGATGCCCACGGCTGGGCAGATGTAGCCACCTTGCTGAAACAAAGTGCTGCCCACGGACAACGCTTTACTTTTGCAGAACTGGAAACAGTGGTAGCAGAAAACGATAAGCAACGCTTTTCTTTTAATGAAGATAAAACACAGATCAGGGCTAATCAGGGCCATTCCCTGGAAGTATCGCTGGACCTGCCTTTGGCTACGCCACCGGAATTGCTGTACCATGGCACTGTGCCTAAATTCATGAAGGAAATCCGCGCCAACGGCTTGCAGAAAATGAACCGGCATCATGTGCACCTTTCAACGAACCTGGATACAGCTGAAAATGTAGGCAACAGGAGAGGAGTGGCTACCATCCTCACCATTCGCAGCGGACAAATGCACCGGGATGGTATTCCGTTCTACTTATCCGTTAACGGTGTTTGGCTCACCGACGAGGTACCCGCAAAATATATCCAATAAATCTTATCTTGTGTAGATTGTCGCGGCAATTGATTCAGAGACATGTTACTTTTGCCGCGATTTATTTATCACAAACCTATTTATGTCTAAGAAGCTGTATCAACACATTGATAAAACAATCCTGAAAGGATTGCCCAACCCTTCGAAGGAAAAATATGAAATGAAGATAAAGGTGCCGGAGTTTACTTTCCTCGGCGTACAGGAGCAACCGGATTTTGCTAAACTGTACATCACCTTTTATCCAAAAGGCAAAATCATAGAACTAAAATCGCTGAAGCTATACGTATATCATCTGCGTGATATCATTGTATCCTATGAGCGGCTCATCAATATTATCTATGATCATATGATGGAAGTGTATGAGGCAGATCGTTTGCGGATTACGCTGATCTGTAATCCCAGAGGCGGTATCAGCTCCAAACTGGTCATTGATTCCGACTGGAAAGACAGAGGCGGCGATGAGCGGTTTAAAGATTATCCGGAGCGTGATGATGAATGGGGAATACTGATGTAAGCTGTTTTACGTACTTTTAAATAAAAAATTATGTCGATAACTTCAGAAGCAGAACTGGATGGCATGAAACGGGTGAGTGAGGCTGTAGCGATCACGTTGAAAGAGATGAGACATTATGCCAAACCCGGTATGACAGCCAGAGAGGTGGATGAATTTGGTGGTGAGATCTTAAATAAATTAGGTGCTAAATCGGCACCTAAGCTAACTTACGGCTTTCCCGGCTGGACTTGTATCAGCGTGAATAATGAAGTGGCACATGGCATTCCTTCTGAAAAAAAGATTTTACAGGAAGGTGATCTCGTGAACATCGATGTATCTGCAGAACTGAGTGGCTACTGGTCAGACAACGGTGGTTCCTTTGTACTCGGTGAGGATATTCATCAGCACCAGGCCCTCGTGGATACTTCAAAAGCTATTCTCTATAAAGCTATTCAGTTTATTAAAGGCGGCACCCGTGTAGCTGATGTAGGTAAACTCATTGAAACAGAAGCCCGCAAATCAGGCTATACTGTTATCCGCAATCTCGCCGGACATGGGGTAGGCAGAAGTTTACACGAGGCCCCGGACGATATTCTCAATTGTTATGTACGTTTCAACAGAACCCGCTTTAAAAAGAATGCGGTAGTAGCGATAGAAACTTTTATATCTACTACCTCGTCCTTCGCCAACCAGTTGAATGATGGCTGGACACTCGTAGGCAATAAAGGCGGCTTTGTGGCCCAGCACGAACATACGATTGTAGTCACCGATCAGGCCCCCGTGATATTAACGGCTGCCAACGAAATATGGAACTAAGCCTATTTCAGTTGTAAGGTAACGGCACGGATATTCTTCCGGTCGTCCGTATAGGTAATATGCACCAAATCATCTGCGGTGGCGATGATAGCAGGATAGCTGTATTCGCCGCCTTTGTGCTTTTCCAGCACATATACGTCCAGCCATTTGGTCCCGTCTTTTGAAACAGCTACCCGCAGCTCATTACGTCCGTTAGACCAGCTCTTACCACTGGGCGCCGGATTGTATACCAGTACCTGTAGGCCATCGGGCCGGGTAACGGCATCAATACCGGAGTTGGGATTTAATAATGATAAACCGGTTACCGGTGTCCACGTACTGCCGTTATCGTTAGACCAGCTGCTGGCAATTACGTCCTGCCGGCTTCTGAAAAGTGCCTGTAATCTGCCATCAGCAAGGGTGATGATAGTCGGTTGTATAACGCCGAATGTATCGCAGGGAATGTTTATTTTTTGCCACTGATGCCCGGTGCTGTCACTGATTTCCATATGCGATACCCATACATTGCCGGTTACACTTTCCGTACTGGAGGGGTGCAACAAACGTCCGTCGGGCAACTGAATGCATTTGTTTTTAATAGGCCCCAGCATGCCGTCCGGCAGTTTTTCGGGAGATGACCAGCTCGCCCCGTTGTCACTGCTGTACCGGGCCATGCCCCACCACTCCCGTGGATTGGGACCTACTTTGTAGAACAGGCAAAGCAAACCAGCCCTGGTACGGAACAATACCGGATTCCAGCACGGATAGCGGAGCGTATCGTTGATAATGCCGTCCGCCAACTGCACCGGCGCCTGCCATTTGTTTTTTGTATAGAAAGAAGCCCATATGACCACATCTTTACTGCCTTCTTCCCGGCCGCCAAACCAGGCACTCATCAATCGGCCATCGCCCAGGTCTGTGATGGTAGAAGCATGACTGGAGCGCGTTACAGGCACCGGCATGATCAGCGTGTTACTCACCGGTGTAGCCCTGATCTGGGCCTGCAACGGTACATATACCACCATCATCCATAATAGAGAAATATAATATCGCATATACGAAAGGATATAAATGAAGCGCTTAAATTAAGGAATGCAAGGGGATTATCATAAAGATTGGTAAATTTGCCGCCTTATGTCATTATATACAACAAAGGGAACCGTTACCATCACTTGTAACAAGCGCCTGACACCTTTCCTGGAACAGGAAGTGAAAGATCTGGGATTTACTGTGGAAGAAACATTCGTTACCGGTGTACGGTTGAATGCCTCCCTCAATGAATGTATCCGCCTTAATTTGAACCTGCGCTGCGCCAGCCAGGTATTATACAGCCTGAAACAATTTGAGGCAGAAGATGCGGATGAAATATACAGTCACCTGCATACTTATCCCTGGGAAACAGTATTGCCGGAAAATGGCTATTTCTCTATTACCAGCAATGTGCAGAATGAGTCCATCAATAATGGCATGTTTGCCAACCTGCGTGTAAAAGATGCAGTGGTAGACCGTATGCGCGAGAAAACAGGCAAACGCCCTTCTACCGGCGCAGAACTGACCGGCGCCGTGATCCACCTGTTCTGGAAAAACGAAAATGCAGAAATATTTGTAGATACCACCGGCGATTCACTGGCCCGTCACGGCTATCGTAAAATACCCGGCCGCGCACCAATGCTGGAAGCACTTGCTGCCTCCACCATCCTGGCCAGCAAGTGGGATCGGAAATCACCTTTCATTAATCCCATGTGCGGTTCCGGTACCGTTGCCATTGAAGCAGCACTGATAGCTACTAACAGCCGTCCCGGACTTTTCCGCGACAACTATGCTTTCATGCACCTGCAAGGCTTCGATGAAGCCGTGTACCTTAACGAAAGAGGATTACTTGAAAAACAAATCCTGGAAGTACCCGAACTACGCATCATCGCTACCGATCTGAGTGAAATGGCCATCGTCAACGCACGCAAAAACGCGAAAGCCGCCGGCGTGGAAGATATGATCGAGTTCCAGGTATGCGACTTCGCCAGCACAGAAGTGCCGGAAGGCGCTGCCGGCGTAGTATACATGAACCCGGAATATGGCCTGCGCCTCGGAGAAATTGAAGACCTGGAAGAAACCTATGGCCGCATCGGCGATTTCATGAAACAGAAATGCGGCGGCTACCACGGTTACGTATTCACCGGTAACCTGGAACTGGCCAAGAAAATAGGACTGAAAGCCAAACGCAGAATAGAATTCTATAACAGTACCATCGACTGTCGCCTGCTGGAATACGAATTGTATGCCGGTACCCGCGATGTCAGAAAACTCGCAGCAGAATAAAGAAAAACGCTTCAGGCCCACTAAGCCTGAAGCGTTTTTCTTTATGGAAATACATTTATTGATTAGTATTCCTTACTATAGTCGTTCGGTTGCAGCAGCAGCAACGAATCCAGTTGATGCCCAAAATTTACGGACGTTTTGTCTTTTAAATATTCGTCGAAAAACTTCACTGTCAGCCCCCTGATCACTTGCTGCCTCTTTTTATGCTCATCGCCCAATGTAGGCTGCACCTGCTCTGCAATGGCAATCATAGAAGAAAAATCTTCATGCCGCGCATGCTTAAATTTCATGAAATACTTTGGCGTCGCCGCACTACGCTGCTGTATATCATAGATAGAATCTACTTTAGGCGGATGCGCACTACTCAGATAACAATAAGGAACTTTTAATTTTTCAGGAACTACCTGCGTGATACGTGTCATCTCGTTAAATACTTTATCCCATTCTGCATCTTCCCCATAGCGGTGTATCTCCGTACCATCAAATGACAACAGGCACTTGAAATCACCGGACTGCATTGCTGCTTTGGTAATGGCGCTGCCACCCATGCTCCAGCTCAGCAATCCTATATGCGAAGTATCTGCCAGCGGTGCCTGCGACAGCTGCTGCCGGGTAAACAAAATATCTTTCACCTGTTCCTCCAGGTCCACAGCGGCACTCATATAGCCTGGATAAAGCCCCACAGAACTGATGGCCGCCACCACGTAACCCTGCTGCACCAGCTGATGAAACAAAAGAATGTTTTCCCAGCTGCTGCCATTCATGCCGGCAGCATAAATAATCACCGGATATTTTCGTGTATCCTTAGCCGGTAGTGGTGCTGCGTATACCTCAGTATTAAAACGGAATATACGCCCGGCGCTGTCCAGCTTGAATTCCTGCGTAATCGCGTCGGCAATTTGCTGGCTTTCCAGATGACAGCTATCCTTTGGTAAACTATAATCCAGTCGCAATGCGCCCATATCCAGGATGTCACCATAACTGAGCGGAGCAACACCGGATATCTGGGTAGCCGGATAAAACAAGTCAATTTTTACAGGCCGGAATTTTTGATCAAAATGGCGGGTACTATCATACGCCTTGATGGTGTAAAGCCCCGTGTAGTATGTTTTTGGCGGAACGGGTTTGCAGGAAAAGAAAAATAGTACTGCTACAGGAAGTAGGTAGTGCTTCATATGGTAGTAAATTATTTAAGGGGAAGCTAGTACTAAATTTTAGGCAAACAGGGATACGGTTAGTACTTTAACTTTTCATTGATGGGATTACTTATCATGATGTACCAGCATAAAAAAAGCGCTGCCATGAAGGAGCAG
The DNA here is from genome assembly GCF_036566945.1 of Chitinophaga sp. Taxonomy (GTDB): domain Bacteria; phylum Bacteroidota; class Bacteroidia; order Chitinophagales; family Chitinophagaceae; genus Chitinophaga. The sequence continues at coordinate 13,528 of NZ_DATCVJ010000312.1, forward strand.
CGCCGGTAAACAAAAAATGCTGTTTTATATTACTTCGCTCACATT
>NZ_DATCVJ010000313.1:0-14852 GCF_036566945.1 Chitinophaga sp.
AAAAAAATGAGTGGAATTAGCTTTGTTGTGCGTAATCAAAATTGATCAGCCATTGTATGCCGAATTGATCTGCAAACATGCCGAAATAAGCGCCCCATGGTGCTTTGCCCATAGGCATGAATACCTGGCCACCGGCAGATAAACTGTTGAACAGGTGATCAGCTTCTGCTTCACTATCCGCCTGGATAGCTACGGAAAACTGGTTGCCCGCGGTGATGGGGATATTACCAGGACCGTCGCTGCCCATTAAAATCGTGTTTTTACCAATTGGCAATGCCACGTGCATAATCTTGTCTTTGTCGGCCGGGCCACATTGTTCCGGACTGCCATCACCGGCAGGCATATCACCAAACCGGGAAATCATCAGGAACTCGCCACCAAAGGCTTTTTTATAGAGATTAAAAGCTACCTCACAGGTGCCATCAAAAGTTAGATAAGGATTCACTGCTGCCATGATAAATTGTTTTTTATGATTGACTGTTAATGCCTCAAAGGTATCCACCTCCCGGCAAACGGATGGAGGCGGGGTAAGACAATCATAGGGGCAATTGCGACATATTTATTCCCACCTGAATAGTCGCACCGAAAGTATGGCAATTATGGTGGCCCAAACGATGAGCCCCAGCAGCTGCACCGGTATTTGCCAGATATGCAAACCCTCAAATGCTATTTTGCGGAGCCCATCTACAAAGAACGTGAGGGGCAGCATTTCGCAGAAAGTGCGCAGCCACACCGGGTAGTTGTCTATCGGAAAAAATAACCCGCATAACAGCACCTGTGGTACCGTGAGGGTATTCGCTACCGGCGCAATAGAACTTTCATTACGGATCAGGCCACTGATAATAAAGCCGATGCCCATGAAGATGACCAGCCCAAACACCGATAGCAGCAACATTTCCAGGAAGGTAATCAGGCCATTGACCAGCGTGAAATCGAACACATAATATCCCAGTGCCGTAATGATGATAAAGCAAAGGATCTGGAACAACAGCCGGCTGATCATCTCACCCAGCAACAAAAAAGAGCGTTTGATCGGAGTAACGTATATGCGTTTCAGTACGAGGGTATTCCGGAGATTAAATAACAGGAAGGCAGAGCTGAAAACGCCGGCCATCAGTAAAGAAAAACCCAGTTGTCCCGGTAAAATAAAATCAATCTGCCGGTATACCCTGCCCGGTATATGTACCATTTTGATACTGGCTGCCACCGGTTGATTCGGTAATACTTTCCGGTTTACCTGCGAGGCGGCTTCCTGCAAGGCGGCCTGTATCAGTGGCAGCTTATCGGCCACGGCACTGCTGCCCAGCAGGTCGGTACCAAAATAAGGTACCCCATTGGTTACTGTTGGCGGATGCAGGTATAAGATGCCCGCAATTCTACCCTTTTTTAACTCACCCAGCATGGCGGCAGAATCCTTGCCGTAAGAAAGATCAAAGATGCGGATGGCTTTTACCGCCGCATACATCGGGCTGCTGGTATCGCTGTGGGGCGACAATACTATTTTTACCTTCACCGCAGTATTGTCTACCATGGCGCCAAATACCGTCACAAAAATGATCGGGAATAATAACGCAAATACGACAGACGTAGGACTGCGGACGGTAGCAATCAAACTCGCCCTTGCCAATACCAATGCTGCTTTAAGCTGACTGTATTTTTTTGACATACGCTACGCTTTAAGGTTACCAGGTAAAAGGTAATAATGCTTTACGGTTTTCCGGGTATTCCGGAAACTGCTGCCGGTACCAGCGATGATTCGCCAGTGCACGGGGTATAAGATTGGCGCAGGTCCATATAAAGAACGCCAGCGCCGGCAAACTCCAGGTGAGCAACGCATAACCGCCCCATTCCATGATTTCACCCGCCAGGTTAGGAGAGGAGATGTATTTAAAAAGACGGCTGGACGGGATCTTGTAACCCGTCTCCGTTTTTTTTCTTAACTGTATCAGCTGGTAATCGGCTTTCCAGTTGATGTACATACCCGACAGAAAAAGTACAATCCCCACTATAAAAGCCGGACTGCTGTACCAGTTGTCCGGATAATGCCCGAAGGCGGCAAACCAGATGCCCAGCAGGGAGCCGTTCACGGTATTAAACAACATAGCAGATAACATAATCACCACCGGCATCTTTTTACCTTTGGTGCGTATCATGAACGGATATACGAAACTGCGGTGCAGGTAATGCAGCAGAAACAGCCCAATCATTACACCGGCAGGACTCCGCCAGTTAAAAGTTTTAAAGGGTATCCAGGTAAAAAAAGAAACCAGCACGGTGGCTTCCATCAGCAACCAGCCAATTTTGTTGCTGATCATGGGCCCCCATTGTTCATTGCTGAAGCGACCATACGGCGCTTCCCTGCGTAAGAGGTATAATCCGGCGCCAATACCGGTAGCTGCCCAACAGCAAATAAAAACTACATATCCTCTCAATGGTAAATAATCAATCATTTGATAACACCTGTTTGTTTAAACCAGTCGATCGTATCCTGTAAAGTGGTTGTAAAAGCACGGGGCCGGAACTGTAGCTCCGCCGTGGCTTTTGCATGGTCAATTTTTTTATTGCTGTAAATCAGGTTGTATACAGACTGCCTCGTATAAAAAGGAGGTCCACCCCGGAGGGTAGCCAGCATTCTCATCAATGGCAGCATCATGAATACGAGCCACAAAGGTACTACCGGCAGCGATATGCTTTTACCTTTTATGCGGCCGGTTTCTTTACTGAGCGTCACCAGTGAAGCCCATTCCCCGCTGAGGAGGTAGGCTTTGCCGGGTGTGCCCATGCTGATCGCATTAACAATGGCGCCGGCCACATCTCTTACGTCTACAAAATCAACACCACCTGGAAACAGCGCCGGGATTTTCCCGTTGTAAATATTCACGATGGCTTTGCCTATCAGCGAAGGTTGCTGATCAAAGGGCCCCATCACGGCGGAAGGCGCCAATACAATCACTTCCATGCCGTTGCCATTGTACTCCAGCGCGATGGCCTGTGAGACCGCTTTGGAATGATCATAGCTATGCTGTACGTCGGTGGCCACTCCCCGGCTTTCATCCATTCGTTCGTCGTACGGAGCCTGGTTAAAAGCGGCGACAGAGCTAAGATGGATAAACCTTTTCACGCCAGCCTGCAGGGCTGCAGCCGCCAGGAGCCGCGTACCGCCCGTGTTCACCAGGAAAAGATTTTCATCGGGTGTATCATCTACGGAAATGACCGCCGCCAGATGTATCACCACATCCGCCTCCGTCACCAGCGCCTGTAAACTGTCGTTGTCCAACAGGTGCCCATGTACGAATTCGATGTTTTCCGGTGGATTCGCCGGCGGGGCTTTACGGGTGAGCAGCCGCAGTGAGTGCCCGCGGGAGAGCAATAAAGGAGTCAATACAGTACCTATATAGCCAGATGCGCCTGTTATTGCAATTCTCATCTTAAATATAAAATCAGTTTAATCCGTAAAAGATAACGTAAATCGGTAGCAATAGTTGACTTTTTTAATATTTATATATATTTGTTCATTAGGAAGGAGGAGCACTGAACGCCATAGCCGAACATACCCATGAAATCGAAAGTGTATAAGCCACATCCCGCTTTACAGGATCTGGTGAATTGTATCAGCATTTATGGGGTAGACTTTAGCGTTTCAACCTGTACCCCCAAATATTTAGTAAAATTTCTCCGGCATAATTATTACAATTGTAGAAATTGATGAATCATTATGCGATTGAGATTTTATTCCACGTTACTATTGTTTATGGGGAGTATCCCCGCCATGGCACAGGATTCGCTTCCGCCCACAGTGGCTGATAATGCCCGCGCAGAGCTGCTTTCAAAACAATTTGCATTTACAGAAGGGCCGGTGGCCGATAAAAAAGGGAACGTCTATTTTACAGATCAGCCCAATGATAAAATCTGGAAATATGACACCAAGGGACAATTGTCGGTGTTCCTGGAAAAATCGGGGCGCGCCAACGGATTGTACCTGGATGCCAAAGGCAATATCATAGCCTGCGCAGATGAGAAAGACGAATTGTGGTCCATCTCTCCCAAAGGAAAAATAAAAATACTGGTAAATAATTTCGGGGGACACCGGCTCAACGGACCCAATGATGTTTGGGTAGCGCCCAATGGCGGCATCTATTTTACAGATCCTTACTATCAGCGTGACTACTGGGATCGTAAACAACCGGATATAAAAGAAGAAAGCGTGTACTACCTGGCGCCGGGTGCTAAAATGCCCGTGATTGCCGCGGAAGATATCGTAAAACCCAATGGCATCATCGGTACCCGCGATGGTAAACAGGTGTATGTAGCAGATATCAATGGTGGTAAAGTGTACCGTTATGACGTGAATAAAGATGGCACTTTAAGCGGGCAGCATTTAATGGCCTCCAAAACTACTGACGGCCTGGCATTGGACAGTGAAGGAAATTTATACCTCTGCGGCAATGGTATTACCGTGGTGAATAAAGAAGGGCAGCAAACAGGCCATATCCCCATCCCGGAAGGATGGACGGCCAATGCATGCTTTGGCGGGAAAGACAATAACATCCTGTTTATTACGGCCGGCAAAGGTCTTTATATGCTGAAGATGAAAGTAAAAGGAGGGGAATAGCCGTCAGAATTTTAGGGGAAGTCGTAATATTGCGTTTTGAAACTAAAAATAAGAGTATGTCAGTTGCGATGGATATTATGCGTGCCCTGGACCCTGCAGGTTTGGAAAGGTTTAAGATTAACCTGGATACTCCCGTGCAACCGGAGAAGATAGGAGAGGTGTGGACGTTGAAAGTAGTGCCTTTTGAGCAGACAGAAACCAGCAGGAAGGCGTTCAACCAACTGTTCGACAATCATAAAACCGCCAAATCATGGGTGGTGGAAAATAAAGAAGAAGCCATTGCGGTGGTGCAGGAACTCTATCTGCAATACGCCGGTAAATTGCCGCAGCCTTTTGATGAAACGCAGTTGAACATTGCACATTACCCCACTACCGGCCGTTATTCTATCCTCATTCACATTACAGATATCTGGGAATAACGCATATGCCTTCGCAAATTTTTGCGGAGGCATATGGAAAATACAGGTCGTTGCATCTGTAGAGTATGGCACTCAAAAAAGCATTAAGCATAGGGTTGTTGGCCGCCTGTATGCTTGCCTGTAACGATAACAAAAAAGTTCCCAAGCCCCCGGTAGCGGTGGTGTCCACGCCTTCGTTGGTGATGGCGCCAGATCCCGTAATACTGCGCCGTAAAGCAGACCAGCTGCAGCAATATGCCACAGCACATGGTTATAATACCCGCTATGCTTTTCTGGCAGACTTCAACGTATTTTCAGGTGCTAGAAGATTTGTGTGCTATGATTTGCAACAGCATAAAATCATTAGTACCGGGTTGGTGTCGCATGGACAGGGGCCTGATGTCAGGGCCGAAAGAATGGTGTTTTCCAATGTCTGCGGCAGCCGCTGTTCTTCCCCTGGTAAATATCGTATAGGCGGTAAGTATAGTGGCCGGTTTGGAACGGCCTATAAGTTATATGGACTGGATAGCACCAACAGCAATGCGTTTAATCGTTTTGTGGTATTGCATAGTTATCCCAGTGTACCACTCAAACCCCAACTGGAAGGCATTGTACGCAGTGATGGTTGCCCTATGCTGAATCCTGATTATTTCGCTACCCTGGAACCTTATCTGGATAAAGCTTCCCGCCCCATACTGCTATGGATTTACCGCTGATGTTGCCGGCAGGTATAAATCATAATACCGTTTTACCAGGATGTTAATATATCTTTTGAGATAGGCTTCATTTAAAAACGAGTTAGACCAGTTGTGATAACGTTTTGATTGAATACCCAGGTAGAAGAAATACAGGGTGACACCCAACGCAGGCAATAAACGTTTTTCTTCCGCAGAGATGGGCATTACAGATGTATAGCCGTCCAGGAAAGCATCCATCTTTTCCTGACACACATCCATTTCCCGCAGCACGCTGTGCTGCTGTAAAATGTAATAAGCGATATCCAGACATTGCCAGCCATTACCACAGAAGTCGAAATCAAAAATGGTGATATCTCCCTGCTCGTTGATATTCATATTATCAAACCAGATGTCCAGGTGCACCACACCTTGCCTGATAGCGCTGGTATCTGCATTCCGGAGCTCTTTCAGGAGGTACTGTTGAGCGTTCACCAGAAATTCCCATTCTGCTGTATCAGCGCTGAGAAATGGTTGGATATAAGCCAGTGATTCTTCCAGCAGGTTGGTGGGCGTATAAGTGATTCTGTTCAGCGGTAAATTTTGGGTAAGCTGGTGAATACGGGCCATGGTGGCGCCTATTTTGAAGTGAACTTCATTGGCGTATAAGGGTAACTTTTCTCCGGCGGCATAAGTGAATAATACGCCGTAACGGTCTCCCTCCGGCGCATGGAAAGTTTGAATGTACGCGCCGTTTTTATCTGCCACCGCCCAGGACACGGGGAGTGCATGATCTTTCAGTAATTGCAGCAGCCGGATTTCTTCCTCCATGTCGGTTTGGGTTCTCCAGTTAAGGCTGTATACGCGGAAAACGTATTTGCCGGTAGCGGTGCTTACAAGATAAGTATCATTGATACCTGCTTTGATCAGGTGGCAGTCTGCGCCTGGCGCCATATCATACTGCGATGACAGATACAGGGCCAGGTGCGACGGCGACAGCTGGGAATTGGAAACCGGAAAATGGGTCATGGGTTGCGCTTTAAGTGAGAAAGGGGGGCGCAAATATAACCAAATATTTCCTATTGTGCTTTAGGCAATGGTAAATCCAGTCGCATGAGAATATCTGTTTGTTTTTCATCACCGAGCATAAAGGCATGTTTATCAAATTCGGAAAACCCGTTCTTTTTGTAGAAGCCAATGGCTTTGGTATTATGTTCCCACACGCCGAGCCACAGGAACGGCGCTTTTACGTCCTGCGCTGCACTGATGGCATGGTTGAACAGCAGCTGACCTATTTTTTGTCCCTGGTGAGATTTTAGTACGTATATGCGTTCCAGTTCTACCGCTTTGCTGTTGAAGACTTCCGATTGTGCCGATTTGAAATTCAGTTTCATGTAACCCACAGGCTGGGTTTTTAACATGGCAAAGAAGAATTCGGAATCGGGATTGCTCATTTCGGAGGATAGCTTGGTAATACTGAGATTCTCCTGCAGGTAATGCCGCATATTTTCCGGCGTATTATCCGCAGCGAAGCTTTCCTGGAATGTTTGTCGGGCTATGTTTTGCAATAGTTCTACCTCCGCAGTGATGGCGGGCACGATAAGTATATTATTCATTTTTTCTGGCTTATTGATAATAGCATTTATTTTTACTGAAATTTCCGGGTATGTCAATTTTTAGAAAAACGGGTATCACGATGCTGCTGGTACTGGTTATCGCGGGTTCATTACTGGGGGCACGTACTTTTATTTCCGGCCATTCATTCACAAAGAAAATGATAGTTGCCGTTCCGGATGTAGAGGAAGGCGATATTATTTTTCAGGTATCTGAATCTGGATTAAGTACGGCCATTCAATTGGCAACACATTCCAAATATAGTCATTGCGGAATAATTTTTAAAAGAGATGATGACCAATGGTATGTATATGAGGCGCTGCAACCGGTAAGATATACGCCACTGCAACAATGGATCAGCCGGGGGAAGAACGGGCATTGCGTGATTAAGCGGCTGAAAGACGCTGCCAACGTGCTTACACCGGCAGTGATTACTAAAATGAAAGCAGCCGGCACACCCTTCAATGGGAAAGATTATGATTTTTATTTTGGCTGGTCAGATGAACGGATTTACTGTTCAGAGCTGGTATGGAAAATTTATAAAGCAGCTACCGGCCTGGAAGTAGGGAAGCTGCAAACCCTGAAAGAGTTTGATCTGAGCAGCCCTGCAGTAAAGCAACAGATGAAAGAAATTTATGGAGACCATATTCCGTTAGACGAAAAAATAATTTCTCCGGTGAGCATGTTTGAATCGCCCTTGCTGGTAACGGTGAAGGGATAAGCAGTACGAATGAGTGGCAGGCGCCATGCAGCAATTCGTAATGCTTTCCTCCTTATTTCGCCAGGAAATCCTTCAGAGAAGTACCCAAAATATAATTCCAGCCTTCTGAAAAGCGTTCCACCGCAAATGCCTCCTCCAGGGGGAAGGTATCCAAACCACTATGCGTTATTCTCAACCTTGTTTTATCGCCCTCCCGAAATAGTTCCCAGGTAACTTCAGAGTCACCGGCATAACCATCATATCGCCAGCTGTAGGCGAGCTTTTTAAGCGGCTCAACCGCGGTTACTTTGCAGTGGTGAAGATATTCTTCTCCTTCTTTTCCTGCTTTAAAACTAAATTCAAAACCAGGCGTAGCTTCAAAGGTTGTTAGCGGGAAATACCATTGCTTTAATTTTTCATTGTCTGTGAGGGCCTCCCACACTGATTGCACTGGTGCATTCATGGTACGTTCAACAACGAGTGGATGGGTATTCATAAATGATGATTTTATGTTGATGATTTTTTGCACTTCCGGCAACAGGAAAACTTGCACTGTTTGTAGTCGCCGTTACCTAATGACGGGTTCCACTAAAATCATTCCTGTTTGTCGGCACAATACCTAAGGAGGATCACTCCGATTGCTTTTTCCTCCTTGGCCGTTGTGTTTTGACCGGAGGAGGTGCCGGCTCATGCGGTTTCTCTTCCCAGAAAACATGATACTGTGCTGTCCAGTCGGCTACCGCTTTTAACTGTTTCAAATCGGCGCTGCAATAACGTTCCCTGCCTTCCTGCTTAATCGTCACCAGTCCGCATTCGGTCAGGATCCGGATATGTTTGGAAATGGCCGGGCGGCTGATCTCAAAGTTATCGGCAATACTATTGAGGTTCAGTTGGGCATTGGCCAGTAAACCAATGATCTGCCGCCGGGTTGGATCTGCTATGGCCTGAAATACGTCTCTTCTCAAGTGAGCTGTTTTTAAGTTATGTAACCTTTCAGTTACAAATATAAGTAACCATTTGGTTACATAATTTTTTTTTAGAGAGACAGGTTCGTATAAAAAATGCATAATTATCCGCTGAACATATTATTTTACACGATTCAATGCTTACACTCATGATGAAAAGAATCTCTGGTGCCCTTTGCTTATTTTGCCTGCTGTCGGGCATTACAGCCATGGCACAATCAAAAAAACTGAACATCGTTTTTATCGGAAACAGTATTACGCAAGGTGGCGGCCTGGCACATCCACTGCAGGATGCCCCGCCTGTAAAAGCCTGGGAGTGGCTGAAACAAGCCATGCCAGATGCCGTAGTCAATTACAGCAATCAGGGGATAAGTGGTTCCACGACGGTTGATTTCCTGCCTGCCACTAATCGTTTATTCAACAACGTTATAAAGGCAGCGGATGTTTTTAAAAGCGATAAAGATGCTACGCTGGTATTTTCTATGGTACTTGGCACCAACGACAGCGCCATAGAGGGCCCCAATGGTTCCCCTGTATCTCCGGAAAATTATAAAGTCAACGTAACAACAATCCTGGATCGCCTGTTGAAAGACTATCCCGGCTGCATCATCATTTTACACCATCCTACCTGGTACAGCCCTAATACACAGAACAGTTCCCGCTATCTCGCAGAAGGACTGGCAAGGTTGCAATCTTATTTCCCGGTGTTAAACAGTATTGTGGCCAGCTATCGCAGCACGCATCCCAAACAGGTGTATACCGGTTACACCGGCGGATTTAAATACTTTGAGAAGCATCCTGAACTATTTATCCAGGAGCACGGTAAAGCAGGTACCTTTCAGTTGCATCCAAACGAACAGGGAGCGGCGGAACTGGGCGTTTTCTGGGCCAAGTCTATCAAATCAGTTGTCAGCAAATTAAAATAAAGTTGGTGAGGGCCGTTGTTAAAGGAAGCCTATGGCATACCCTTTTTGTATGAAAAAACAGAGCTTTACACCAACATACATCGCATGAAAGCAGGGATTACGCTACTACGCACTTTACTACTACATGATTTTCCTTCTGCCTCTGCAGTGGAGTATTTCGATGGAAAGCTTTACCTCATTGGGGATGATGCCACCTGCATCCTGGTGCTGGATAGCAACTATCGCGTAGTTAAAAGTATTCCGATAGCGGATGCTCCCGGCCCCCGGATGGCTAAAACAGAAAAGCCGGACTTTGAAGCGTCTGCGCTGATCCGGTGGCGGGGAGCGTCTTACCTGCTGGCTTCGGGTTCGCTCGCTACAGAGAAGCGTCGTCAGCTGCTGTTGGTACCACTTGAGGTGGAAGGAGCAACCACAGCGCCGTCGAATAATCCGGCGGTTGTTAGTGCAACACCGTTGAGCACCCACCTGCAACGAATCAATTATCCTGATACATTCGTCCCGCAACTGCTGGCAACAGGTATCCGTGAGTTGAACATAGAAGGCGCCACCGTTATCGGAAACACGCTGTTACTCAGTAACCGCGGCAATGATGCCTATCCGGTGAATCAGCTGATTCTTATCGCCAATGGTTTTTGGGAATCCGAACAGCTTCCGCCGTTTTCCGTACTGCCGTTAACGTTACTAACGCCTACGGGGGCATTTGCAGGCGTATCTGAACTGTGTTATGTGCCCGAAAAAGATTGGTTGCTCTGCACCTTATCATCAGAGGCTACGACAAATGCCTATGACGACGGCGCCATCGGCGACAGCTATATCGGATGGATAACAGATATCTCCCAAAAGCTTACCCACACTACACTGGCAATAGATGGATGGCTGAACCTGGCCGCTGCAGATGCCGTGTTTAAAATGGAAAAGATAGAGGGCATTTGTGTGGAGCGCATCACAGAAGATACGTTGGTGTTGCACCTGGTATCTGACAATGATGGGGGAGAAAGTCGCTTGTTTAAAGTAGCGCTATCGCTAAAGTGATGTCTATAAAATTAATACCTTCGCAATATGGACATAGAATTTGATGAATCAGGACTTGCCGTGAAATATGATGAGGACATTGATGATACCCTTTCCTGGGAAGATGTGGTCCGTATTTCAGGCTATAAAGTATATGCGTATCCGGGAGAAGCTACCTTCCTCGTATTCGAAGCGGCCGACGGTGAAACGTTGGAAGTATCCGATGAAATGAGCGGCTGGCTGGAACTCCTGGGTGGGTTGCATAATATATTCAAGCTGTCTCCCGGCTGGGAAGAAGAGCTGTCAGACGCAGAACCGGGTGGGGAAGACGTTATCTTTTTTACGAAGTAGCCCGCATCCGCTGTTTCATAACGGCGGATCAGTGATACGTTCGTCAGCAAAGCACTTTGCTGACGAACGTCATCCATTATTCTGACTTTAAACTATTCACCGGGTTAGCCATGGCAGCTTTAATCGCCTGGAAACTCACGGTGATCAGGGCTACCAGCAATGCACCGCCACCCGCTATAATAAACACCCATACACTTAACGGAACACGATAGGCGAAGTCCTGCAACCAGCTGCTCATAGCCCACCATGCCAGTGGGAACGCGATCGTGGCAGAGATAACCACCAGCTTTAGAAAATCTTTTGATAACAGTTGTACAATACCCGTGATGCTGGCGCCCAATACTTTCCGGATTCCAATCTCCTTGGTGCGTTGCGCCGCAGTGAAAGAAACGAGCCCGAATAACCCCAGACAGGCAATAGCAATGGCAAAAACAGAGAATAGCATAAAGAGCTCACCGAGTCGTTGTTCTTCCCGGTATTGCCGGTTAAATGCTTCGTCCTGGAAAAAATAATCGAACGACATAGACGGAACAATGGTCTGCCAGTCTTTACCAAGATTAGCCACGGTAGCTTCCGCACGACGGGTATTTATTTTCAGACTGATATAATTCAGCCAATCGGGATTATAAAATATAGCCATGGGCGTTACACCACGCTGCAACGAATTGAAATGAAAATCTTTGTATACACCGCATACCGTACCCCAGCCCCAATCGAATTCCTGACCCAGCGCATCTTCCGGCTTTTTCCAGCCAAAGAAAGGCAGCGCTGCTTCATTGATCATGATATCGCCGCTTTTCTGAGAGGTATCTGGTGCCATGTTGCACAAACGGCCCGCCAACAGTTTGATGTTATAGGTGCGGAAAAACTGGTCGTCGGCAGACAGTAACCGTGTATCCGTTTTTTTAGCAGGATCACTTTTGAGCCGTAACAGGTTGTTGCCGAACTCCTGCCCGGGCACATTCCCAGACGCGGTAACAGACAATACATCTGCCTTCCCCTTAAACTTATCGATCAGCGCTTTCACGTTTTTGTGCGCCTCACCGTTGATCGGAATCACCAACACCTGCGACTGATCAAAACCCAGATCGTAGTTTTTCATGTACTGCAGCTGCTTATAAACAACGATAGTGGCAATGATCAACAGTATGGAGATAGAGAACTGCGTTACCACCAGCGCGTTCCGCAGGAAATGGGTTTTCATTTGTACCCCGCTTCGCTGCATCATCCGGGAAGGATTAAATCCGGAGAGTACAATGGCCGGATAGATCCCTGCCAGTAATCCAATCAAAAGGCTGATGCCCAATCCCGCCGCGATCATGCCCGGCTGTAATAAGATACCCGGCGTAAAGTTTTTATCTGCAATATGATTAAACGAAGGAAGAAACACTACCACCAGTAATATAGACAGCAGGAACGCGATGCTGCTCATGGTGACGGCTTCTATCATAAACTGCAATATGAGTTGGGAACGTTTGGCGCCGATAACTTTTCTGACACCTACTTCTTTAGCCCTGGTAGTGGCCTTGGCAGTGGCCAGATTCACGAAATTGATCCCTGCAATCAACACGATAAATAAAGCCACAAAAGAAAGCACACGCATGTAATATGCATCGCCGGTTTTACTGAGTTCGTAACGCAGATGCGAATGCAGGTGCAGATCCGCCAGTGACTGTAGAAAATACGTATATACCTGTCCGTTAGCTTTAATCTGATCGCCTACATATTGATAGGCGAGATACCTGATCTGCTTTTCAAATGCGGCCGCAGCAATGCCCGGTTTTAACCTGACAAATGTTTGCACTACCGTGCCATGCCAGTTATCATTGTTGCGTTTGAACCACTCCAGGTGACGAAAGGACACTGCCGAAATAATAAAATCCGGCCGGAAATAAGTGTTGAAAGGAATATCTTTCAATACACCCGTTACCCGGTAATGCTTTTCACCAACCGTTAATATTTTATTGAGATATTTACTGGCATTATTTTCCTTTCCAAAATATTTTTCTGCTTTGGCGGCTGTCAGTACAATACCATCCGTTTCGTTCAGGGCGGTACGTACATTGCCGGCCAACAAAGGATAGGGGAGTACTTCCAGTAAATTACTGTCTGCGAGATACACCGCTTTTTCGGGAATTTGTTGCTGCGTACCGGTGCTGACCACCGAATTACTGAGGTAGTCAAAAATGCGGGTAGCAGCTGCTACCTGCGGGTAAACCATCACCGCAGACTGGAGGTTGCCGGGTGTGGAGGAAAACCTCAGCGCCTCGTTCGTCTGGGTCTTTACTTCCTCGGCAATCCTGTATACGTCAGCGTGCTGCGGAATCCACTTATCGTAGCTATATTCATCTGTTACATAAATCGCAATGAAGAAACAAGCCGTAAGACCCATGGTAAGCCCGGCAAGATTCAATAAACTATGTGTGATGTTTTTCTGAAAACTCCGCCACGCGATTTTGAGCTGACTTTTAAACATGGTGTATAATGTTATGAAAGGGGACTTGCCAAGCAAATGCCAATTTACACGGTATTGATTATCAATGTATAGAAACAGAAATTTTGGTGAATAGTTGTCCGTTTTTAAGGGGGCGTGTTCATTATCGAACACCCATAAGTGCAGCCGATTATCCTGACTGAAATTTCCGTGTTTATTACCGGCTATGTAATAAGTGAAGTTATTTCCTTCCCGACAAAGTAAATTTATCTACCACAAAAAAATAACTCCTTTACATTAGTCTATTAATTTGGTAGACTAAAAACTTGTTGGTACTTTTAACGCTGAATGGAAATCTAAAATCGCAATTCAGCCGTCTTTGGTTCTTTAAACAGTTTTATCAACTGGCCCTTGTATATCAGTGAGCATCCACCGTGTGGTTGTTCTTTCGCAGGCATGGCAACAGCCTGGGCGGGGCCTCAAAAATTACCTATGGATTCTTTTTACTTTCAGTCTTTCAAAGAAAAATGGCGGAGCGTATTTTTGCTCGTGGCCTTACTGACGCCTTTATATCTGCTGGCGCAGGAAAAGCGTGCAGGCGTTACCGGTACTGTTCAGAATGAACGTCATCAGGGAGTGCCGGGCGTATCTGTGGTGGTGAAAAATGAAACCACCGGCGCCACTGCATCCACACAAACCAATGGCAGCGGTACTTTCCGCTTCACGAACCTCGGTGTTGGCGGTCCTTACACTGTACAGTTTACTTCTATCGGCTATGAACCGGCACTGGTAGGGAGCCTTACTTTATCCGAAGCGCAACCACAACAGATAAACATTACCCTGAAGGAATCTACTTCTTCCCTTAACCAGGTAGTAGTGGTAGGATATGGTGTACAACGCCGGAAAGAAATTACCGGTGCCGTGGCGTCTGTACGTGCTGCTGATCTGAAAGATCAGCCGGTCACCAGCTTCGAACAGGCCATTGCCGGTAAAGTGCCCGGTGTACAGGTGCTGCAAAATACCGGTGCTCCCGGTGGTAGCATCAGCGTGCGCATCAGAGGACTCAACTCCATCTCGGCAGGCATCGATCCTTTATATGTGGTAGACGGGATCCCACTTTCCAACGACCTGAAAAATTTGCAGGGATCTACAGATGTGGTCAACATC
>NZ_DATCVJ010000314.1:0-6978 GCF_036566945.1 Chitinophaga sp.
CAAATGTTGGAAGATCATCTACTTTAAAAACAAAATTGCCATAATCACTGGCATAGCAACATAAATCCCATTTACCATAAATATTAGAATACTTTAAGGAGTCATTGGTAATACGGAACGTCATATCGCTATTAAAAAATAGCTTACCATTTCCTATCTTAATACAATTCTCTGCTTCCGTTTTTTGAACATCCAGGCATCTCACCTTGCCGTAAAACTGGCTAACATTCTGATATCTGCTGGTGGGATTACAGGAAAGCAGCATACAGCAGCCGAGTTTTATAAAAATGGTATAGCTATTGTCATTTTTCATGTCTATCAATGCTTTTTTTAAAGTCAATTTCATATCATTCTCCTTTCGGGACTTATTGAGTATCAATTTCCCTTTGTTTATGACGTCAGATTAGTGCCTGGTTGTTTCGAAGGGGCTTGATTACAGGCATTCATCAGAAGAGCAGTAAATACAAGAATCCCAGGGATAACTTTCATAGCAATTGATTTAGCCCTAAATATAATCTAATCCAGCTTTACTTGAAATTAATGGGAGCTAATAAAAAAATCCCTTCATCGCTGAAAGGATTCTTTTATCAATGAGAATATCTTACAAAACAGCTTTACTCCGATTTCAACGATCGCACCGGATTCATCATCGCCGCTTTTAACGCCAGGAACCCTACCGTCAACAACGCAATCATCACTGCCGCCAATCCTGCCATGCCAAATGTCCACCAATGGATATTTACGCGATAGGCAAAACCTTCGAGCCAACGGTGCATGCCCCACCAACCGAGCGGCGTGGCAATCACGATGGCGATTAATACCAGCTTGATAAAATCGCCGGATAAGAGTCCTACAATATTGGTAACGGAGGCGCCCAGCACTTTGCGGATGCCTATTTCTTTGAGTCGTTTTTCGGTAGAATAGGTAGCCAGTCCAAATAAACCCAGACAGGCAATAAAGATGGTCAGGCTGCCGAAAGCAGCGAAGATCTTTCCAAAGCGTACATCCTGTTGATACTGATCGTTAAATGCCTGATCAAGGAAGTTATAGCGGAACGGGCGCTGTGGCTCCATGACTGCCCAGGTATGTTCCAGTTCAGCAATGGTTTTCGATAGATGATCGGACTTGATACGGAGGGATATTTTGTTTTTTGTATCGTAGGGCGCCATCCTCAGTGTCAGTGGTTCTACTTTTTTGTGCAGCGACTGATAATTAAAATCTTTTACCACACCAACGATCGTTCCGTTACGACCCCATTGCTCAAATTTCTTCCCGATAATTTCTTCCGGGTTAGCATAGCCATATTGTTTGACCGCTGCTTCATTGATCACCATGGTGCTTCCGGTATCTGCCGGAAAATCGCGGGAATAGGCCCTGCCAGCCACCATTTTCATTTCATAGGTAGAAAAGAAATCGAAATCAACTTCGTAGATGCCGGGATCAAACTGGATCATTTCCCCACTGCGGGAAGCGATGCTGGTACCAGCATTCGGAAGGAAGTCACCGGGTACTGCTCTGGATGCGGTTATCTTTTGTACCGCAGGATTATTGGCTAAAGTCGCCTTCACCATGTCCATGCTCTTATTCACCGTTTCATCGCCACCGTAATCGATTATCAGCATCTGATCCTGCCGGAAGCCCAGGTTTTGGGACCGGAGATGGTCTAACTGAGAAAATACGATAGCTGTGCAGGCAATCAGCGCAATGGATAAGGAAAACTGGAATACGACCAGCCCTTTCCTTAACTGTATGCCACCACGGGAAGATTCAAACTTGCCTTTTAACACCAGTGCCGGCTTAAAACGGGCCAATACCCAGGCGGGGTAAATACCTGCCGGCAGACCGACTAAAAACGGCATTAAAACAAGCATCAAGCCCATCTTCCAGTTCAACAGTTGACTATAAGGTAATTGCTTGCCGGAGAGTTCACGTACCAGTGGCAGCAACAGCAGCACCAGCGCAAATCCTAATATGGTTGCCAATGCAGCAATCACCACGGCTTCTGTCAGATATTGAAAGATGAGCCCCTGTTGATATGCACCCACAGCCTTGCGTACGCCTATTTCTTTCGCCCTTTCCATAGAGCGGGCGGTAGTAAGATTGATAAAGTTAATGCCTGCTATAAACAGGATAAAAGCAGCCACCAGTGAAAATATATACACATTCGCCAGACTACCCGTCGGCCCCGGCTGCCGCATGGCTTCAGAATGCAGATAAGCATTTTTCAAGGGCTCAAATGCAATGGTGTAAGTATCTGTAGTTCCGCCAGGATTATATCGTTTTAAAAATGCCGGTACTTTGGCCTGCATCGCCGCGATATTGGTATGCTCCGGCACCGTGAAATAAGTGTAAAAGTCTACATAGCCCCACCAACCAAAAATTTCAGGTCTGATTTTCCGGAAGGTACTCATAGATATCAGTGCAGAAAATGTAAAATGAGAGTTGGCAGGTACATCTTCCATCACACCAGATACCATCAGGGTGGAGCCTT
The DNA here is from genome assembly GCF_036566945.1 of Chitinophaga sp. GTDB lineage: Bacteria > Bacteroidota > Bacteroidia > Chitinophagales > Chitinophagaceae > Chitinophaga. The sequence goes on from NZ_DATCVJ010000314.1 coordinate 2,492, forward strand.
CCGCTTTAAATACTTCTCCTACGGGATTAGCATTGCCAAAATACTTTTCTGCTATACTTTTGGTGAGTACAATGCTGTAGGGGTTTTTCAATGCCGTTTCCTTGTTACCGGCCAGCAATTTCCAGCTAAAGATGTCGAAAGTCGCAGAATCCGCAAACATCATATTGCTTTCCTGGAAACGCTTATCGCGATATTCCATCAACAGCGTCACCGGGCTGGTGAACTGCGTCATTTTGGTAATTTCCGGAAAATCGGCTTTCAGAGCCGGACCTACCGGTGCGCAACCCCATACCTGGTATTCCGATGGCGCAGGTGCCGGAGTATCCTTTTGCCCTGCTGGGTTACGGAATGCCTGCAATACACGGTAAATTTCATGATAGTTTTTATGATAGTGGTCGTAAGACAATTCATCCTTCACATACAAAACGATAAGGACACAGCACGCAATACCGACTGTTAAACCAGTGATATTGATCAAAGAGTAAATTTTGCTCCGGGAAAGACTGCGCCAGGCGATCTTAAGATAGTTTCTTATCATGAATGGGATGATTACAACGAATACAAGTGATAAATGTACGCTTCCGGAGGCCAAAAAAAATGCCATTTAGCGGCATGCAGTGCCATGGCGGAGCAGCGGGACCAGCCACGGTAGCCGGTGTTCAATTACGGACACTTTCATTGCAGAAATGAACACAGGTGATTGAAATCAGAATCCTTTAAAAATGGGTATTTCCGAACATCCACCCCTTAATTTTGTTTATCCATTAAGTGGCAGGAATTTAGCTGCTCCTACACTGGCACCAAAACCTACACATATGAAAACAATACTCATTTTAACCGATTTTTCGGAAAACGCCTTCCGCGCTGCGGAATACGCTGCCGAGATCGCTGGCCCGTTGCAGATAAAACGGATACTTTTATACCATGCCTATCAAACCATTATTGGTGGCACCGATTTGCCAATAGGCAATTCTCAAAGCAGCCAGGAGATTTATCTTGAAAGTATATCTCAACTGGCCATGGTACAGGACCGGGTGAAATCTATGGTAAAAGATATAAAAGTAGATCTGCTGGCAGAGGATACCTCTCTCCCTCCCTACATCAGCGAATTATGCAAAACTGAAGACGTAGACCTGATTGTCATGGGCGTATCCGGCAGATCCGGTTTAGAGAAATTATTGCTGGGCAGTACTACTTCCATGATGATCGAAGAGAGTAAAGTGCCGGTGCTGATTGTTCCGAAAGACACCTTCATTGGAAGAGGCATAAAATCTATTGTATTCACTACTGATCTGAAAGATCATACGGTTATTCCTGTACATCAGTTGTATGAAATCATGGATGCATTTCCGGTACCATTGCAGGTATTGAATGTAGAGAAAGGAGCAGATGAGAAATATTCTGAGGAAGCAAGGAATACCATTGCCGGTCTGCATGATATTTTCGAAAAGTATAACACCACCTTTGATTATATCAAAGAAGAGAATACGGTAGAAGGTATTTTGTCGTATTCCAATCAGCACCACGCTTCTATGATCGTGGTAGTTCCCCGGAAGACGGGTTTCCTGGCATCGTTTTTCCGTGGTAGTATTTCTAAAAAGCTGGCGTATAATTCCAATATCCCGTTGTTGTCTTTACCTCCGGCTCCGGTCGAATAAAAATAATCAGCTCCGGTGATCGCCGGAGCTGATTATTTTGTTTAAATCAGTACTCTGTTGTCAACAGCACATTTGATCAACATGGCCGTATTACGTGCATTGAATTTGCCGAGTAAATTTCGCCGGTGGCTATCTACGGTATCTGAACTAATAAATAATTTTTCTGCTATTTCGTGATTCGTATGCCCGTTGGCGATGAGCCATAACACTTCTTTCTCCCGTTTGGTAATATGCAGGTGCAGTACACCATCTGCTTTCAGCGCTTGTTTTAATTCTGCTGAAAGATAGGTCCGCCCGGAATATACGTCGTGTATAGCTTTCAGCAGTTCTTCTTTATCGGCATTTTTCATCAGACAGCCGCTCGCCCCGCTGTCGAGCATCCCGGCAATGCCGCTGTCGTTTTTATGGTAACTTAATCCCAGCACCGCTACGTCGGGATATCGTTTCTTGATGTTGGCGCACAATTCTGCCCCGCTGATATCGGGCAATAGGGTGTCAAGTAAAACTACATCTGCGGTATGCTGGTCCAAAAAATGGAGACAGGAAATGCCGTTCCGGGTCTCCCCTGTCAATTGAATATCTGCTTCCATGCTCAGCAGGGATCGCAATCCCTCTAAGATCAATGGATGATCATCAACAAAATATAAACGGATCATGGTTTTTCTGTTTGCTGTAACGTCGGTATGCTATGGCATAATGATGTTGGGTGAACAAGTTAACTGCTCATTTACTAGGTATCTAAGATAGTAAAAAAAATCTGTGAATCAACGACAAGACAAGTTTAAACTATCAACATACATGCTCCCCAGGCAGGTTTAATTTCAGTATCCACAAAGCTGATTAAGGAAAGCCCTATGCCGGCAATTCCTTCCAGCACATTATGGCTATCAATATAGTCGGGATGATGATAAAATTTAAAGCCCGCAGGCCCATCGGCCCAGGTATTCATTTGCAGCGTTGTTTGCAGCCAGTGGCTGGAAGCATCCAGCAATGCGGTATCGTTGGCGGCCAGTCCGGCTTGTTGCAGTATATGCGCAATACCGGCGCTGCCATGACATAAACAGGCATCATGCACCGCGCCATTTTTCACATTCCGGTGGCGGCCTATATGCCGGTACATTTGCAGTGCTTCCTGCTGATAGTCGCTGTTACCGACGCGTTTACCCGTATTCCAAAGCATGGTGGCAATGCCAAGGTCTCCGTAGCACCAGCCCAACCGGCTATGGGTCTCTCCCATCACCTGGTTATTGGCATCCACTAATACCGGGTAAAGCGACTGTTCCGCGCTGTCGGCGTTATTGCGGGTTCCCAGCAGCCATTGTATGCTTCCTTCAATCAGTGGCAAGGCAGTTTCCCGGGCGATCCCTTTTTCGTAACATCTTGCCAGTATATCAATGATAGCAGGATTGCCATGTGCCAGTCCGAGGTTAAACAGGTCCTGCTCTTTATGCTGCTGACTTTTGCTGGAGAAATGATCTTTCCAGGCAATGCCACCGGGTAGCCGGATGGCCGTTTTCTCCAGGTGCAGCACCAGGTTTTCCAGTTGTGTTACGGCAGTTGCTGCCGGAAGCCGCGCCAGGAAATAAAGTGCGGTACCTAAGCCCTGATGCAGAAAATCATTGCGACCTTCGGGTAACTCCGACGCCATGAAATCTGCTATTAACAGGTCAATATCGGAAAAGGTATCCGGCGTATCGTCTGCTTCTATAAAGCCCATCTCCGTCAAATGCTGGATACACCAGGATACGCCTGCAATACCACTGCAGTGAGAACCATTCATCGGTTCTTCTGCCAATGCCTGCAGGCATTTTTCTATGATGGTATATACTTTTTCGAGGTGTGCTTCTTTGCCGGTGAGCTGATAATAATATGCATAAAACAAGGCTACACCGGTATAGCCACCTAACAATCCGGTGTTGGTATCTGTGGCGGTAAATGAGTCCAGTTCCTTGCAGATCCTTTGCAGGACCGCCATTGCTTCTTCCTTATGATCCATAAACTGAATTGCCTTTATAAAATATATAATGGCAAAACATGTATTGCTTAAAGCACACATGTTTTGCCATACAGTCAGGTTGCTAATAATAATCTCAATCAGTAACGGCAAGAATCCTCACTACAAACAGGAGCCCCCTGGCTCATATTGTCTGTGCAAATCTTAAAGGAGCAAAGGATGGTACAGGTACCTACCGTTGCTGCCATTTGTTGTTGCTGGGACACTGCAGAGAGACTGGCTACTCTTATTTTACCGAGACTTAGTTTTTTTTCTGATAGCTTTTTCATAAAATGATTTTTAGCAGTACAGTAAATTTAATAAATCAGAAAAGGCAGATGTCTGCGCTGCACATGGGCGAACCCTGGCTCAGACAAGTGATCTTTTCACTGGGCACACAGCGAAGTGATAGCATAAATTCTTCCGCACTCCCGTTTACTTTACTGAGGTCGGCGACTTTAATTTTACCCAGACTTAATTTTTTCTCTGATATCTTTTTCATCATCTATTGATTTAGAAACAGGTATCTTTTGAAATAGGCGGTTCACATTTGGCCATCAGGCTGCAACCTGTGCGGGTAGGTGCTTTATCGTCTGCTTGTTCCAGACTGCTGATGCTTAGTTTGGCAACTTTTAATTTACCGAGGGCTAATTTTTTAACAGGTGTTTTTCTCATAATGCAAATTTATGTGGTTGAAAATTAGAGTCTATGTATTGGCAGGTTGCTTAAAATAGGGCCATTAAAAATACAGGTTTACGTCATTACAGGATAATCATAAATGTAGTTAGAAAGTAAGAAAAGCACACTCACGGAAAAACGTGATTTTTCAAAAAGCA
>NZ_DATCVJ010000315.1:0-1906 GCF_036566945.1 Chitinophaga sp.
ACCTGCTGAATTTGATGACTATGTAGTTTTAGGCAACAGGGATCCCCGCTTCTACGGAGGTTTACAGAACTCATTTACCTGGAAAGGACTGAGTTTTGATTTCCTGTTCCAATTTGTAAAACAGGAAGGACCTGGCATTAACTATGGCTACGGTGTACCCGGCATTGGCACATTGGCTAACCAGGACGTAAGTGCATTGGATCGTTGGAAAAATAGTGGCGATATCACGTCTGTTCCCGCTGCCAGCGCCAGCGCAGGTACGGCAGACTTTAGAAATTACAGTCTTTCTACCGCCAACTGGGGTGATGCTTCTTACATCCGACTGAAAAATGTTTCCCTGAAATATGACCTGTCGAAGTATACAAAGAAATGGAAGTTGAATAATGTGAGTGTATACGGGTTAGCGCAAAACCTGCTCACCTTCACTAACTACAATGGCCTGGACCCTGAAACGCAGGGTATGAGAATGCCGCCATTGAAGTCATACGTGATAGGATTACAGTTTGGGTTATAAAAAATATTCCTGTTCAGCAGATAATAAAAGAATTAACATGAAACGTATTCATATATTTTTAGCCGGCCTGATGTTGCTGAGTGCCAGTGCCTGCAACAAGTATGTAGAAACGCCTTTACCAAAGAATGAACTGGTATCGGGTCTTGTTTTTACAGATGATAAAACGGCAACAGCAGCAGTAACTGGCTTGTACAGTGAAATGAATGCCTATAATTATCAGTTTGCCAATGTGCTGGTCAGCTATCTGTCGGGCATGCAGGCAGATGAAATGTATTACTATACAGGGTATGCAGACTATGACGTGTTTCACGAAAACAGGTTGCTGCCCAGCAGTACATTTCCAACACGAATGTTTGCTTCGGTATACAGTTACATCTATCAAACGAATGCCTGCATAGAAGGACTTTCCGCTGCTACCGGGTTAAGTACCTCCGTGAAAAATCAGTTATTGGGAGAGGCTTACTTTACCCGTTCTTTCCTCTATTTCTACCTGGTAAATATGTATGGAGATGTACCTCTGATTACTGGCACGGATTATAAGATCAATGGCGTAAAGCCGCGTGCACTGCGTTCAGAGGTATATGATACGATGATCACCAACCTGAAACAGGCCGTGCAACTTATGGGAGATGATTATCCCACAGGTCAGCGTTTACGTCCCAATAAGGCTGCAGCCAACGCTTTGCTGGCCCGGACTTACTTATACAACCAGCAATGGGCGGACGCAGAAGCTACTGCCTCGCTGGTGATCAACGATAGCCGTTATTCACTGGTGAAAGACCTGAATTCGGTATTTCTTGCCAATAGCCAGGAAGCGATCTGGCAACTGGAGCCGGTGAATGTGAGTGGTGGCCGTAATACCTGGGAAGGCTTTACATCTACACCGCCATCTCCTACTGCTACCGCTTTATTCAGACTGGATACTTTGCAGCTGATCCGCAAATTTGAACCAGGTGATCTTCGTCTCACTAACTGGACCGGTTTCAGAACTACAACTACCGGCGCTACTTATTACTTCCCTTATAAGTATAAAGTAAGGCTGAACGCTGGTGGTACTGTAACAGAATATTCTATGGTAATGCGTACAGCAGAACAATATCTTATTCGTGCAGAAGCCCGCATTCAGCAGGGTAAACTTTCCGACGGACGTGATGATCTGGATGCTATTCGCGAACGTGCGGGTCTGAAAGACCTTTCCACTTCCCTGACACAGCCTGCATTGCTGCTGGCAGTAGAGCAGGAGCGCAAAGTGGAATTGTTTGCAGAGTGGGGCCATCGCTGGTTTGACCTGAAACGTACCAAAAGATCAGACGCTGTGCTGGCACCTGTTAAAGGCGCCAACTGGCAGTCTACCGATACGCTGTATCCGATTCCGTCTGATGCCATCAGAAC
>NZ_DATCVJ010000316.1:0-2500 GCF_036566945.1 Chitinophaga sp.
CAGGTGGTAGCATCTGAAGGTTTACGCCTTTGCTCATCCTTCCAACACCGGCACAATATGTTTCCAACCCAGCTGCCTTACAAAATCCAGCGCCGTTTTGCCGCTATTGGTTTGAATACTTTTATCCGCGCCAAACTTCAACAAAGTTGCTACAGACCCTCTGTTGCCGGCGATCGCTTCTTTATGTAAAAGCGTATATCCGGCGGCGTCACGATTCGTTATTTCCAATGGATATTCTTTCAGAAATTCAATAAAGCTTTCATCCATGTTAACGCTCATCGGATGTTCAATGAGATTTTCCGGATGTTCCTTTTGCTGATATGCCAGCAGAATATCGTTATAATCTCCGAAGTCCAATCCCCATGCATCATCATGTTCGTTGCGTTCTTCTTCGGACATGGTTGACCGTAGTTGCTGTATGGTGAAGCCGCCATAGGTATTTCCCCGTGTGCTAAATAACCAGTCACTTACCTGATCAATCGGCACTTTCACCGGATCACCGTTTTTTACGTTCGTGAGCTCATTGGGATCATTTATGAGTACGCCACTGATATGATCACCATCAAATTCTACATCATTCACCCACATATGTTCTACTACAGGTGTTGCCCGATCCGGTACTTCCTGCATGAAAGCCACTTTCACGCAAGCCAGATCCAGGGCCGGCACAATTCTCCGGTATTCCCAGTGAAGTTCTCTCCAGAAATAAGGAAACGTTTCCTGCGCCCTATAAAAAGCTTTAATCATTTCAGGATCCTCTGCCTCGGCATAAAATACTACTTTCTCTTTCATACTCAAATAATTAACGATTCAAATGGATCAGCAAATATAGCGTACCATTTTGGTAATAAAGGTGGGCTTCCCTGGCAACATATTTTTTTTTGGGATCGTTCCCGCTCACTAAATTCTCATTAGTGATCATTCTTCTCTCTCCCGGCTTATCTTTGACTTAACAAAGAGGGTTTCTTGAAATAGCAAATGAACCACGCCATCGCGTGTACCGGTAACAAGGGTTTTATTTTCGGGATGATGGTTAAAGTAATATTATTCCGCGGGCAGAAAAACCCGCGGATAATATTTTTCGCAATGCAATTACTACGGCCAACAAAATCATAGTATAAACGTCGGTTCAAACATGTCGCATGTCTTGTTCATGGTTTTCGAGATGACTTCACCGAAAAAATTTGACAGACAGAATGAGTAAAGGGTACTCCTCTCCAGGAGTACCAATTTTAGTAGCGGTCCCCCCTGTAATCAGAACGTTGTAGGAATTCCCGCATTTATTTATTTAAATTGGGGAAAGTAAAACGCCACGTTGTGAATACTATAGCTGCTTTGAAACAAGGTAACCTTTTGGTATTTAATGAAGTATACTATTCCTCCCACAAAAGGATCTACTATTTTATTCTACAAAAAACAAAATCTTCTTTCATTGCAGAGGAGGTAGCACAACTTACGTTCATCAAATTCTGGAACTACCGGGAAAACCTGGCAGATGACCTGGACGTGCAATTGCAGCTGTTCCGGATTGCCCGTACTACCCTGATCGACTTTCTTCGAAAAGAAACGGTGTACAAGGAAAAGGTGATCCACGTGATAGAGCGCTACACCCTGCCGGCAGATGACCTCTGGGGTAAACTCGCCGAAAAAGAACTACAGCACAAACTGGCCCATGCACTGGAAGAAATGCCGCCCATGCGTCGTAAAGTATTCGAGATGAGTCGCTTTAAAGGCATGAGCTATCAGCAAATAGCGCACGAACTTTCCTTGTCGTCCCGAACGGTGGAAGCTCATATCTTCCAGGCCATCAAGCAAATAAAACATTATCTGGGCCTGCTCCTGCCGCTCATAGCCTGGATGTTCCCGTTTTGAAAATATTTTTTCGTTCCGACTAAGTAGTTGGCGCTTCGCAAACGTATTACTTATCTATCAGCCGTACATAACATGATAAACGATGAATTACTGGCGCGGTTCTTTAGCCATCAATGCACTCCGGCAGAAGCCAGCGAGGTAGCCGCCTACCTGCAGGAACATCCGGATATGCTGGAAAAATATTTGTCGGAAAAAGAATTTATGCAATTCCAGGAGGAGGGTAACTTTCCGGAAACTGTTTCACAACAGTGGCTGAAAAATATCCACCGTCAAACGGTATATGCCAATAACAGAAGTCTCTGGGCCAAACGACTGGCAATTGCAGCAGTAGCCACCGGTGTGCTGATTGGAGGAACGATGCTACTGCTGAATCGGGATCATCAAAAGGATACAAGCATCGCCGCGACCACTGTGACGGCCATTCCGGCCGCACAACAGGAGCGCACCACCAATACAACGGACAAAGCCATCGCCGTGGTACTGCCGGATGGATCGGTGGTACAACTCCTCCCGGCGGCCAGCATGGTGTATAATAAACAGTTCAGGGAAAACAGAAACATCTACCTGACAGGAGAAGCAGATTTTACAGTAGTCGCAGATAAATTACATCCCTTCGTTGTTTATAGCA
>NZ_DATCVJ010000317.1:0-11793 GCF_036566945.1 Chitinophaga sp.
TACCATGAAGCTGGCCACGCTATCTGCGGCTGGCACCTGGAACACGCTAATCCACTGGTGAAAGTAACGATCGTTCCCCGTGGTGTTGCAGCACTTGGTTATGCTCAATATCTCCCGAAAGAACAATATTTATACAACACCGAACAGCTGCTCGATGATATCTGTATGACCCTCGGCGGACGTGCAGTAGAGGAACTGGTATTCGGTAAAATTTCTACCGGCGCACAAAATGACCTGCAGGTAATTACCCGTATGGCTTATGCCATGGTCACCGTGTACGGTATGAACGATAAAGTAGGTAATGTATCTTTCTACGATCCTAACAGCGAACAATCATTTACCAAACCTTACTCTGAAGAAACATCCAAGATGATTGATGATGAAGTAAGAAAACTGATTGCAACTGCTTATATCAGAACTAAAGACCTGCTGACATCCAAGATGGATCAGGTTAAAGTACTGGCGGAAGAACTATTGAAGAAAGAAGTTTTATACCAGGCCGACCTGGAAAGACTGATCGGTAAACGTCCTTACGACGTTCACAGAGAACACTTACTGAATAAAGAAGGCATGACTACTGATGGTGTTCATCCGTCAGATATCATCAACCCTTCTCCATCACCAGCTAATGCGTAAATAGTGATATGAAGATTTCTCCTGCTAAGGAAAATATTCTGAAGAGAGTACGGAATGCGTTAAGTCAGTCAGTACAGTTGCCCTTCCCAAATTCGGAGGGCAACTCGTCTGTTTTCAGAACTGAGAATGAGAGCCTGGAATTAAAGTTTGCAGAAGAATTTACCAGATTACAGGGAAAATTTGTTTTCTGTACCGGAAAGGGTGAGTTGATGGATAGTTTGCGTGCGCTTTGTGAAAATAAAGAGTGGCACAACGTTTTTTGTCAAACCCCTTCCCTGCTGAAAATAATTCACCATGAGGAGTTGCCTGCGCTGAACCAGGGCACTATGCACGAAGCAGATGCTGCCATCACAGATTGTGAATACCTGGTAGCCCGCACCGGAACAGTGGTGCTGAGTGCCGCACAACCCAGTGGCAGAGCATTGCCGGTATATGCACCCGTACATATCATGATCGCCTACACGCACCAACTGGTATTTGACCTGAAGGATGCGCTGAATAAGCTAAAAGATAAGTATGGTAACGATCTCCCATCTGCAATATCTTTTGCAACAGGACCCAGTCGTACCGCAGATATCGAAAAAACACTGGTAGTAGGGATTCATGGTCCCAAAGAAGTATACGTATTTTTAGTAGACGAATAAATAAAACAGCCATTAGCCGTTAGCTTTTAGCTTTTAGCAAATGCAGCGGAGATCAACGTCATACCATCTCCGCTGCATTTGCTAAAAGCTAAAAGCTAACGGCTAAAAGCTTTAAAACAATGGACATCCACTTACCGGCCAATAAGAAAGTATATTTTGCCTCTGATTTTCATCTCGGTGCACCCAATCCTGCCGCCAGCAGGGAGCGCGAAAAGTTGATCCTGCAATGGCTCGACCAGATAGAATCAGATGCACAGCACATTTTCCTGGTAGGGGATATTTTTGATTTCTGGTTTGAATACAAACATGTAATCCCTAAAGGCTATACCCGACTACTGGGTAAGCTGGCCACATTAAGTGATAAAGGCATCGGCATATCTGTTTTTATTGGGAACCATGATATGTGGATGAATGGATATTTTGAAGAAGAACTGAATATTCCCGTTTACTACGAACCACAAACCTATACCATAGGCGGAAAGCGATTTTATATCGGCCATGGCGACGGCTTAGGCCCAGGCGACCATGGTTATAAAATGCTGAAAAAAGTATTCAGAAACCCCTTTTGCCGCTGGATGTTTTCTGCGATCCACCCGGCCTGGGGAATTTCCCTCGCTAATTACTTCAGCCGTAAAAGCCGTTCTGCTACCGGGCAGGAACTGGAACATTTCCTGGGTACAGAAAATGAATGGCTGGCCATTTACAGCAAAGAGATCCTGCAAAAAGAACACTTCGACTATTTCATTTATGGGCACAGACATCTGCCCCTCGATATTCAACTATCTGAAAACAGTCAGTATATTAACCTGGGCGACTGGCTCAACTATTTCTCTTATGCAGTTTATGACGGCAAAGATGTAACACTGCAGTATTTTACCGAAGCCGGTGAAAAGGCCGCCAGATCAGGCGTCCAGAATCTCGTGCAGGATAGGCGGTGAGTGCATCTCTGTAAAATCAGGTAAGTGCAACCGGAAAAAATCCAGGTATGCATACAGTAATTTCCTTCTTCTGTCTTTATTCATCGTGATGGCCGCCAGGTGCTGTACTTCTGTGCACTGAAACAACTGATCTGTTAATTCACTGCTATGTGCATCGAGGTGATCGCTGTGATGAGGCGGCAAATCAGAAAACGTACCTTCTTGTAAATCCAGGTAGGGCGTGTATTCAGAGAAGCGGCCATTGAGCCGGAAACCCAGGTACTCCCCTACTTTTAGCGTAAAATATAATGGAAGATTGGCTACTACCGGCAACGCAGATACGTCCAGCAGCTGCAGGGTATTTTCTGTGAAATAATAAAGATCCAGCTGCTGCTCCGGTTGCTTCAAACATTTTTGCAACAGCTCGATGATATAAAGCGCCACTGTGTTTTTTACCACATTCAGATTTACGGCGGTATAGATGTACGCCAGCTTGTATTCAGAGATCCGCTGCAGGTTCCTGATTTCATTGTGATATACCACCAGCTCCAGGATATTGCCAGGTTGTAGCAAATTTCCTTTAGCCGCTTTAGGCTTGGAAGATCTTGCCCCGTTTACCATGTATGATTGCACACCAAAGAGTTCAGTGAACATATTCACGATCAGACTTGTATCTCCATACCTGATAGTGCGTAATACTATACCACGGGTTTTGTGAAGCATTTAGCTGTTAGCATTTTTGTGATAGAAACCGGATTGCAAGTTAATACAAACCATGGTAAGGAAGCAGGGACCGCTAAATATGGAAATATTAACAGGCAAAACATACAGTGCATCCGACTAAAGGTTAAAAGCCTGCAGCTGGTAGCTAAAACCTGCCGGCTCATCGCTGTTCGCTAACAGCTAATAGCTATTTTAATTACCTTTACGCCCATTACTAAAAAGGAAATCCTTATGTGGCAACGTTTAGCAGGCTTTGTGCTAAAATATCGGTTATTGCTTCTTCTTCTTCTGCTCGCTGGTACCGGCGTGATGGGTTATTTTGCCAGTAAGGTTCAAATGTCGTACGACTATGTAGCCACTATCCCGCATGATAACCCTAAGTTTCTTGAATACCAGGAGTTTAAGCAGAAATTTGGAGGGGATGGTAATGTGCTCATGCTCGCTGTGCAGACAGATAAATTTTTCCAGGCAGATTTTTTCAAGGACTATGTTCAGCTGAACAAGGACATGAAAAATGTTTTTGCCGTAGAAAATATTATGAGCGTGCCTATGGCGGTGAACCTGGTGAAGAATGACAGTACACAAAAGCTGGAAGCGAATTTACTTTTCAAGGGCGACCTGACAAACCAGGTAGTGATTGATAGTTTATCCAAAGTGTTCAACACGCTGCTGTTTTACAAAGGGCTGTTATACAATCCGGATACACATGCCTATCTCATGGCGATTTATGTGAACAAAGATGTTTTTAATTCGCCCAAACGTACAGCGGTAGTAAACGAAATCACCAAGCTGGCCAACGCTTTCCAGGAAAAACAACATACGGAAGTACACCTGAGCGGATTGCCGCTTATTCGTACAGCCATGGCCGTTAAGGTAGCGGATGAACTGAAGCTGTTTCTCAAAATATCTTTTCTCTTAACAGGATTGATCCTGTTCCTGTTCTTCCGTTCCTTTGGTGCGGTGCTGATGTCCATGATTGTGGTGGCTATCGGGGTGATCTGGTCTGTGGGTACGATTGTACTGATGGGCTATAAAATTACTTTGCTGACGGGGTTAATTCCATCGCTGATAGTGGTGATAGGAATTCCGAACTGCGTATACTTCCTGAGTAAATATCATACGGAATATGCCAAAGATGCCAATAAAACAAGGGCATTGATACATATGATACAGCGGATGGGTATTGTAACATTGTTTACCAACCTGACTGCTGCTATTGGTTTTGGCGTGTTTTGTTTTACCAACAGTGCTATCCTGAAAGAGTTTGGTGTAGTAGCGGGATTGAATATCATGTTCATCTTCCTGATTTCTTTTATTTTCCTGCCTTCTGTGCTGAGTTATTTACCTGCACCGAAGACCAAGCACACCACCTATCTGGATAACCGTTTCTTTGGAGCCATCCTGGACTTCCTGACGAGGTTGGTATTCCAGTACCGGTCATGGGTATACGCTGTGAGCGCAGTGCTGGTGATCCTGGCTATTGTGGGGATGGGACGTTTACAGTCTGTTGGCTATATGCTGGATGATATACCGCATACGGATAAGCTGTATATGGATCTGAAATTTTTGGAAACCAACTTCAAGGGGGTTATGCCTTTGGAGATAGCAGTAGATACTAAAAAGAAGAATGGGGTTATTAATCTGCAAACACTGAATAAGCTGGATGAGCTGACGCAACTGATTTCAGCGCAGCCTGATTTTGGTCGTCCATTGTCTGTTGTGGAAGGGATTAAGTTTGCAAAACAGGCTTATTATAATGGCGATAGTTCCAACTTTGCGGTGCCTAACCAGTTTGATCTGGGCTTTCTGGCGCCTTATCTGCGCATGAAGGGGACTAACGCCACGGGTCCAGCCTCTACTTTTTCAAAGCTGGTATCTTCCTTTATGGATAGTACCAAACAGGTAGCGCGTTTGAGTGTGAATATGAAGGATGTGGGTTCGCAGAAATTACCCATATTGCTGGATTCCTTACAGCCTAAGGTAACGGCTATTTTTGATACCGCTCATTACAAGGTGACCTTTACCGGCACCAGTGTTATATTCCAGGAAGGTACCCGTTTTATCATTAACGGCCTGATGGAGAGTATTGTGTTGGCTTTTGTGCTGATCATGCTGTGTATGCTGTACCTGTTTCGTTCATGGAGGATGTTGATTATATCCCTGATCCCGAATGTGATTCCGCTGGTAGTAACGGCGGGTGTGATGGGTTGGGTAGGCGTACCATTGAAACCTTCTACCGTATTGGTATTTAGTGTGGCACTGGGTATAGCCATTGACGTTACCATCCGTTTCCTGGTAAATTTCAAGCAGGAGTTACCGCGTCATGATTTTGATATCAGTGCTACTGTTAAGCAAACGATTCATGAAACGGGGTTGAGCATCATTTATACTTCTGCTATCCTGTTTGCCGGCTTTATGATCTTTAGTTTCTCCGGATTTGGAGGTACAAAGGCGTTGGGCTGGTTAACGTCTCTTACGCTGGTAGTGGCCATGATTACCAATCTGACGATATTACCTGCGTTATTGTTATGGATGGAAAAGGCGTTATTGAAGAAGGCAAAGAAGAAAGAGTTGTGGAAAACGCTGGATGAAGAAGAAGATATCGACATTAAGGAGCTGGGAATAAGCGACAAAGAGTAGCTTTTCAGGGCATAAAAATAATCGCCATCGGGGCGAACAGGTGCGGGTTTCACTGCATTTGTTCGCCCCGATGGCTTTTGTTTTGCTGCTTTTCGCAGTTGCTGCTAAACATTTAGCTAAAATGGACAAAAAATAGCCGTGAAATAATCTAGTGGACAGCATTCAAATACCCTTTTCACCGCTTGTAAAAAAGGGTGGCATATTATAATTAAAAAGTATGAGGTTTATAATGCCATTCTAACCACATAGTTCATGAAAAATAAGTACTTAAAGGGCGCTCATTTATCCGAGCGCAAATTTAAGGAGATCTTGCGGCTGTTTGCCGATGATCTTACTGCGACCCAGATAGCCAATATCAGCGGTGTCAGCAGGGTAACTATTAATAGCTACCTGAAGAAGCTAAGACACCAGATTGCACGCTACTGTGAGACGCAGCATCCTGCGCCTGTTCCCGTGTTAACCTACGACAGCAGACCCAGTGACCTAACCCCGGACCACGACAGCGACACGCTGGTGGCCGTAAAGCCGGAAGTTGACCGGATTGTTAAGCCGGTAATCTTCGGCATCTGCAGATCCTCAGACAGATTGCACACCGAAATTCTCCCAGAAGTAAGCCGCTCTATGATTCATGCCGCCACACGTGGTCGTTCCGTATTGGAAACCCAGGGTGCAGCAGAACGTTTGCGCCGGTTTAACGGTTTGGTGGATTTGGGTCAATACCGTCTGTACCGATTGGGGCAAACTTCGGAAACGCACCAAATGGACGATGTAGATGCTTTCTGGGGCTTAACCAAGCACCGGTTGGCCAAGTTCAAAGGGTTGAACCGTAACACCGCTTATTTGCACCTGAAAGAGTGTGAATACCGGTTTAATCATCGGAATGATGATTTGTTTATGGTACTGCTGGAATTGTTAAAAACATATCCGCTTACCCTTTCCTAAAAAATAATTTGCCCCGCTTTTATGCGGGGCAACATTAATCTCGATTTAGATTTTGGTTGATGAGCACAGGCGGTATTCTTGCCGCTTGTTTATCTCCAGGCTTTTACATATAATTATATTAAATAATAAGTTAAGGAAAAGTTAAAAAACTGTTATCCAAATGTTATCGGCAACTTTTCTAGCTTAATTTTTTGTTAATAATTACTACTTTTGAAGCTGGTTGAAAATTTGCTAAGGAAACTGCTTATGAGGAAGAAGTTGACTACTTCTATTGTTAATTCATTAAAGGAATTGCAATAGAATAGGGCTGTCTTTTAGTTATTGTCAAAGTATACCATTATACACTTGCCAGCACTCCACTATTAAAGTTATCCAGCTTATAATTTACTCAACTGATTTAACAGGAACCAATTGATTAGGGCTTTATAGCCTTGATGTGGATTTTTATTTTTTAAGGTTAAGGAAACAACAAAATCATGCTTATGAGGAAAATGTTATTTCTCCTCCTGTCCGTGCTATTGCTGGGCGGGCAGCTCTATGCGCAAAGCCGCACAGTAACGGGGAGAGTTACCGATGGTAAAGACGGTTCGCCTATACCTGGTGTAACCATTCAGATCAAGGGAACCAACAAGGGCACTATGTCCACTCCGGATGGTTCTTACAAAATCACAGTAGACAACAGCAACGCCGTCCTGGCATTCTCTTTTGTGGGATACCTGGTAAAGGAATTGCCCGCTAACAAAGACGTTATCAATGCCAGCCTGGAAGCCGACAACAAGCAACTGAGCGAAGTAGTGGTAACCGGTTACACACAGGTAGACCGTAAGAAAATGGTGAGCTCCATTGCAGAAGTAAGTTCCAAGCAAATTGAGAACGTACCGATGCCGGATGTAAACCAGATCCTGCAAGGTCGCGCACCTGGTGTGGTATCAGCTTCAGCTTCCGGACAACCTGGCTCCGCGCAGAAAGTAACCATCCGCGGTATCGGTTCACTGAGTGCAGGTGCTGGTCCACTGTATGTAATTGATGGTATTATCGTAAACAATGGTCAATTCAATTACGATAACCAAACACAGAGCAGTGACATCATGGCTAACCTGAACCCTAACGATATTGAAAGCGTGAATGTGTTGAAAGACGCATCTGCTACCGGATTGTATGGTTCAAGAGGTAGTAACGGTGTAATCGTTATCACCACTAAAAAAGGGAAAGCCGGTACCTCTAACGTTAATTTTAAAGCACAATACGGTTTCAATTCTCCCAGCTTCGGCAAGTGGAAACAAATGAGCGGTGAGCAGGCTTTTAATTATGAGAAAGATGTACTGCGTCTGAACGATATATCAGAAGCGGAAATCAACAAAGAACTGCCTGATTCTTTACTGAATCATATGTTTGACTGGAGAGATGCAGCATTCCAGAATGGACGTACACAGAACTATCAGATTTCTTCCAGCGGAGGAAACGATAAAACCAAATACTATATTTCCGGCGCTTACTTTGGCCAGGATGGTGCCCTGATTTATTCAGGTCTGAAACGTTACTCTGTAGTATCTAACATACAACATAAAGTAAACGATCGTTTGGATATTGGTATGAACCTGAACCTGTCTTACAGCGATGCCAACAACGCTGGTGCAGGTAACCGTTACAGCAGTCCTTTGCTGGCAAGTTTTGCCAACTCACCGATGCTGAATCCATACCAGCCAAATGGTAAATTATATACCGGTCTGGAAGATGCATGGGCCAACTCTCCTACCGGAGATAACTTCCTGTATTCCGTTCCGCTGAATCCCAACAACAACTACAACTTCCGTGGTTTGGGTAAAATGTTCCTGAACTACCGCATATTTGACTGGCTGAAATTTTCACAGAATATTTCTGCTGACATGATCATGGCCCGTCAGAAATCTTATATGGATCCTACTACGGCAGATGCATATAATGCAGTAGATAATTCCAAGAGCGGAAGCATCCTGGAAGCGAGCCAGACTAACAGAACTATCACATCACAAACATCCCTCTCCGGTAACTTCAACATTGGCGAAAAAAGTCAGTTTGATTACCTGGCGATGATGGAATATGTGCCTACTCACTTTGATGGTTTCAACGCATCAGGCATTGGTTTGGCCAACGGTAAACTGCATGTGCTGGATGCCGCTTCCACACCACAGTCTGTAGCTGGTGATTCTTATGATTATCGTTTTGTTTCTTACCTGGGTCAGTTAAACTATACTTACAACAACAAGTATTACCTGACAGGTTCCATCAGAAGAGATGGTAGCAGCCGTTTTGGCCCTAACAACAAGTATGGTACTTTCTATGCGCTGGGTGCTTCCTGGCGTGTAATTGACGAGGAGTTTATGAAGTCTCAGCACCTCTTCTCCAACCTGAAACTGAGAGCCAGTTATGGTACTTCCGGTAATGCCAATTTTGGTAACTATACCTGGATGACATTATACAAATACAATGTTGGCTACAACGGTGCGCCGGGTGGTTACCTCGATGGTATTGGTAATAGGGATCTTACCTGGGAAAAGAGTATCAATACAAACCTGGGACTGGATATGGGCTTCCTGAAAGACAGGCTGACTGTTTCCGTGGATGTATACAATAAGAAAAGTTCCGACCTGTTGATGAATGTTCCTATTCCTCCTTCTGTTGGTAAAGACAGCAGACCAGCTAACGTAGGTACTATCCGCAACCGTGGTATAGAGGCAACCGTATCTTCTGTGAACATTCAATCTAAAGAAGTAACCTGGACAACAGATGTGACTTTTGCGATGAACCGCAACAAGGTATTGAAGTTGAACAACCATGAGGATATCAACAACTTTGAAGATTTTGAAGGAAACGCATATACCAATACTATTCTGAGAGAAGGTTTGCCGGCTTATACCTGGTACCTGAAAGAATGGGCTGGTGTAGATCCTGCTACCGGTGATCCACTGTGGTATACTGCCGATGGTAAAACAACTAACGATATCAACAAAGCAAACTACAGAACTTTTGGTAACACCATGCCTAAATTTACCATGGGCTTTAACAATACTGTTAATTATAAAGGCTTCTCTCTGTCTGCATTCTTCTATGTATCTCAGGGTAATGAAATCTTTAATGGTACAAAAAGATATGGTGATGCAGACGGTGGACGCTTCGGATGGAACTACAACGTAGAAGCAGGCGAGAATTACTGGACTACCGCAGGTCAGAAGGCAGATCGCCCGAAGCCGGTTATTGGTGGTAATAAGTCTTCCAATGCAGCCTCCAGCCGTTACCTGGAAGATGGTTCCTACATCCGGTTACGTAACCTGACCTTAGGTTACAACCTGCCTTCTTACGTGTTGAAAGCTGCCAAAATACAAGGCATCCGTGTGTATGTACAAGGTGCTAACCTGTGGACGCTTACCAACTATTCCGGTGTAGATCCGGAAGTAGGGTATGATGGATTTGAGTTCTTCAAGTATCCGGTTAATAAGAGCGTGAGCTTTGGAGTAGATATCACATTGTAATTTTAAAAGGATAATCAGCATGAAAAAATATATCATAGGCATATTTGCAGCAGCTGCCCTGTTACAGGCTTGTTCATCCAAGCTGGATGTGAAGCCAAACAACTCCCTGGAAATAGGTGATGCACTGGCAGATCTGCCGGCAATACAATCTGCGCTTGCAGGCACATATGATGCCTTGCAGCAAACAGAATATTATGGTCGTAACTATTGGTTGATGACCGAATTGAGTGGCGATAACGTGTACCTGTCTGCTAAAAACAGTAATCGTTTTATATCCAGTTTTAAGCGCGAATATAACGTGCAGGATGCCGATGTTGCTGACCTGTGGGCAACCGCTTATAAAGCTATTCTTGGGGCTAATAACATCATTAACAGCGTAGATTCCATTTCTGCCGATCAGGAACCGAAAAATGTTGCCAAAGGAGAAGCCTTGTTTATCCGGGCGTTGGCTTATTCTGACCTGGTAAATATGTTTGCAAAGCCTTACCGTGGCAGCAATGGTAGTCAACCAGGCGTACCCGTTAATTTGAAATTTGCAGTAGTACAAACACCACGTAGTTCTGTGGCAGACGTGTATACCAGGATTATTACAGATCTTACCGATGCTAAAAAGTTGTTGGTAAACGTCGGTGCAGATACTAAATTCCATGCAAGTCAGTATGCTGCATCTGCATTACTGGCCAGGGTTTATCTGGCTAAAGGAGATGATCAGGCGGCTATTGACGAAGCAACGAATGTAATTAATGCAGGATTTTCATTAACACCAGCTGCCGGCATTCCTACATTTTACAATAATGGCGGTAGTGCCGAAGAAATCTTTACGCTTAGATTTACCGGAAATGCCGAAGATCTGGGATCTGACAATCTTGGTATGATGTACCTGAAACCAGGATATGGCGATATTCGCGTATCACCTGATCTGTACAATACCTTAGCTGCCAATGATGCGAGAAAATCATTGCTCGGCGTATTTTCAGATGGAAGTACTGGTGAAAAAACCAACCTGAAATTTCAGGGCCAGGAAAGCATTGCCGGTATGCACAGCCCTAAGTTGCTGCGTTTGGCGGAAATGTACCTGATCCGCTCAGAAGCATATGCACACCTGAACCAGGCCGCTAAAGCGATCAGTGATCTGAATACACTGAGAGCGCAGAGAGGGTTAGCTGCGTTATCCGGCGTTGCTGATAAAGATGTGCTGGACTATGTACTCGCTGAAAGCAGAAAAGAATTTATGTTCGAAGGTCACCGTTATTTTGATCTCCTCAGAAATGGTAAAGACGTTGTACGCAATTTCTGCCATGATCTGTTGGAAGTAGCGGCACCATGTACTATCAGTACTACATCAGATATTGCCATTTGTCCTATTCCTCAAACGGAACTCAATACCAATCCGATTGGGCAGAATCCGGGATATGGTCAATAATTAATCGTTGTTTAAATATTTAAAAAGGGGGTGCCGGCTGGCATCCCCTTTTTTTGTTTGATTACTATCCCTTTTCAGAAAGCGAAAAAATCAATTATGATATTTTAAATGTATGTGGGGAAAATATATATATTCAATCACTTCACATCTCCCGAACATTTGGAAATAATTGCTTGTTATCATCTATTGTTTAACAAATATCTATAGTCTGTAATATAGCAAATAGTGGATAGTTGTTTGATTTTCTTACCCGACCAGCATCCATGTTTACTTATATTCTATAACATTTTGTTAGCTGCTTTCTTAGTCAATCAAAACAAAATCGCTTATGAAAAAAGAGCTACTTCTTTGGCTGCTTT
>NZ_DATCVJ010000318.1:0-9061 GCF_036566945.1 Chitinophaga sp.
AGAAGGCGATATTGTAGGTAGCTTTCTTTACTTCTTTACCGAATGCCGGCACATTAAAAGGTGCTTTTGCTGCGGTGGCTGTTTTTTCATCCGGTTTTTTGGCCGGAGTAGGTTTGCTCAAAGATGGCGGAGGTCCGTCTACCCGTTTGGTACTTTTCCTGGAAGATGAACAGGAGCTGATCAATACCAATAATACCAGTCCGGATATCAGGTGTTTTATAGAAACTAAATGGTTCATAATTGGCGCTAATTTACAAAAATCATTCCGTAGAAGCGGAAAGCTGAAAGCAAAAAGCAAAAAGCTATTGCAGCGGATAATTAGCGGCCATATTTTAGTCATCCGCATTAATCATCCGCTGCAATAGCTTTTTGCTTTATCCTTTATGCTTTATGCTTCCAGGAAAAACTATTCCCATTCAATAGTAGCGGGAGGCTTGGAACTGATATCGTATACTACGCGGTTGATGCCTTTTACCTTGTTAATGATGTCGTTAGACATTTTCGCCAGGAATTCGTAAGGCAGATGCGCCCAGTCAGCAGTCATACCATCTACGGAGGTTACTGCACGTAATGCCACGGTGAATTCGTAGGTACGTTCGTCGCCCATTACACCAACGCTTTGTACTGGCAGCAGGATGGTACCCGCCTGCCATACTTTGTCGTATAAACCGGCTTCTTTCAGTCCTTCTACATATACGCTATCTGCTTCCTGCAGCATATGTACTTTCTCAGGGGTGATAGCGCCGAGGATACGGATAGCCAGACCGGGACCCGGGAAAGGATGACGGCCCAGGAATATTTCGCTGATACCAATTTCGCGGCCAACGCGGCGTACTTCATCTTTAAAGAGGAAACGCAGTGGTTCTACCAGTTGCATATTCATCTTTTCAGGTAATCCGCCTACGTTGTGGTGGGATTTGATGGTAACGGAGGGACCGTTTACAGAAACGGATTCAATTACATCGGGGTAAATGGTACCCTGACCCAGGAAAGAAATATCGGTGAGTAGGGTAGCTTCCTGTTGGAAAACATCGATAAACAGGCCGCCGATGATTTTACGTTTTTGTTCCGGATCGGAAACACCGTCCAGTTTACCGTAGAAAAGATCTTTTGCGTTGATACCTTTTACGTTCAATCCCATATGTTTATAGGATTCCAGTACGGTATCAAATTCGTCTTTTCTCAGCAGGCCGTTATCTACAAATATGCAGAACAGGTTTTTGCCGATGGCTTTGTGAATTAGTTCAGCTGCAACGGTAGAATCTACGCCACCGCTCAATGCCATTACCACACGCTTATCGCCTACCTGTGCTTTTATTCTTTCTACTGTTTCGTGTACAAAAGCGGCTGGAGTCCAGTCCTGGCTGCAATTACAGATATGTAACAGGAAGTTGCGCAGGATCAGTTTACCTTCCAGGGAGTGTGTTACTTCCGGGTGGAACTGCAAACCAAACATCGGGTTGGCAGCCAGGGTCGTATTTTTGAAAGCCGCTACCGGTATATTTTCTGTAGTGGCAATGATTTCAAAACCTTCAGGAATACGTTTAATGCTATCTGCATGGCTCATCCAAACCTGGCTTTTTGCAGAGATATCATATAATAACTTTTCCTCTTTGTCATTGTGCTCCATAAAGGCGCGGCCATATTCGCGGAGGTTGCTTTTCGCTACTTCACCGCCAAACACTTTGGCCATCATCTGCGCACCATAGCAAATACCGAGTACCGGTACTTTTGCGGCAATGGCGGCAATGTCAATGATAGGCGCATTTTCGTCATTCACCGAAAACGGACTACCGGATAATATAACACCTTTGATCGTTTCGTCCCAGGCAATGGGCTGAAGACAAGGCTTAATTTCGCAATAAACATTCAGTTCACGGATGCTGCGTGCAATCAGCTGTGTATACTGCGAACCGAAATCGAGGATAAGTATCTTTTCTGTCATGGTGGTGCAAAGATAAAGTCCTTCCGGCAATTTCGGATTTTGAAATTCGAAATTCAGAAATCTGGTGTATCTTTCTGTTATAATCTAAACCCATGATATCAACAAAATCACTCCTATGTCAGGCCATGGTGGCCATTTCAGCAACATTGATGTTAAATTCCTGTGATGTGATCGGCCAGAATCGTGTGAAGGGAAACGGGCACGTTTCTAAGGAAGAAAGACAGGTATCGGCTTTCCACCGGGTAAAAGTGGAAGGCAGTATGAATGTGTATCTCGCGCAGGGCGCTGCCAAGGCGGCCGTTATTGAGGGAGAAGACAATATTATCCCACTGGTAGAATTAGTAGAAGAAGATGGCCGGCTGATTGTCCGTCTGAAAAGAGGATACTCCATCAGCACGCATGAGGACCTGAATGTGTATTTAACGACACCAGAAATAAATGAGGTGAGTTTGTCCGGCTCCGGAGATATTAAGCTGACAGATAAATTTACTTCCAAAGCGGATGTGAAGATGGCGTTGTCCGGCTCTGGTAATATCAAAGGAGACATTACAGCACCGGCGGTGAAAGCGTCTATTTCCGGTTCCGGAGATATGGACCTGAAAGGGGAAACCAAGGATGTCAACTTATCTATTGCTGGCAGTGGCAACTTCAAAGGGGATAACCTGTTGTCTGAAAATGTGGAAATTTCGATCGCTGGCAGTGGCGATGCAGATGTATATGCGAGTGTGAAGCTGAATGCAAAAATTGCCGGTTCCGGTGATGTAACTTATAAGGGTACTCCGGAAGTATCTTCTTCTGTAGCAGGTTCTGGTACAGTACAGAAAAAATAGATATCAACATTTGCAAATCTTTAACATTTCTGATATCATAATTCGTACCCTTTATCTGTTTATAGGGATGTTTTAATAGCATATCTCAAGTCCTTGAGTCCAGGTACAGCATTCGCTAAATTACAGGGGTTGATGCTGTACCTGGCTGGGGCACAAGTGATTACCCCCATATTTTATACCCCATCCCATCAAGACTTCGCGTCAAATTATCATTAAATCACATGAATGATGGCTGTTTTTTTGTATGTTTACAGCTTGAATTGTGGATTTGCCATTTGAATTGTTGATTTACGTCTTGAATTGTTGAACTCCTATTCCTTTTATGAACGAAAGACCGAAGATCCTGGTGGTATATTATACTCAGACAGGGCAACTGAAAAGGATTATTGATCATGTGCTGGCGCCGTTGGAAGGCAAAGCAGATATTACGTTCGAGCAACTGGTGCCTGTAACGCCGTTTCCATTCCCTTGGGGAAAACAGCAGTTTTATGATACCATGCCGGAAACTATTCAGGCTACTCCGCGGGCCATACAGCCGGTGAAAGTAGATGTGAATGCGCATTTTGACCTGGTAATACTGGCTTATCAGCCCTGGTTTTTATCTCCTTCACAACCTACTGCTGCATTTCTGCAGAGTGAAGCCGCCAAACAATTATTGAGAGGAAAGAAAGTAGTTACCTTAGTGGGTAGCAGAAATATGTGGCTCAATGCACAGGAGAAAGTGAAAAACTACCTGCAGGAGGCTGGCGCCAGTTTAGTAGGCAATATCGTATTGGTAGATAAGTCACCCAATCTTATATCTGTTATTACTATTCTGCGTTGGGCATTTAAGGGTAAAAAAGAGGCCACGCGGTTTTTGCCGCAGGCGGGTGTGCAGGAAAATGAGATCATTACTTCCGGTCGTTTTGCCGGACCTATAGAAAATGCATTGTTACGTAATCAATGGGAGGAGTTACACCCACAACTGCTTTCCCTGGACGCAGTAGAGTTAATACCCAACCTGGTTGTTCTGGAAGGTAAAGGACACCGGGCTTTCAAGTTCTGGGCGAAATTTATCAGTGCCAAAGGTGGTCCGGGCGCTGCTTCCCGTCAGGGGCGTGTGTCCATGTACCGGGGTTTGCTGCTGTTGGGTATCTTTGTTTTAACACCCATCTCCCTGATAACGTCTATTATACAGCTGAACCTGAAAAAGGCGAAATTGCGCCGTGAAGTGGAGTATTATAAAGGTATTTCCCTACGTTAGTACAGATCAAGTCCACCTTTAAAGCATATCAAAGGCTGGTTAAAGGCAGGTATGAAGCATACTTAAAACGATCTTTGTGCCATGGCGTGATAGTTGTAATTCCAATTAGAATTCTATATTTACGTCTATATACAACGTATATTAAATTAAAATATGTTTTTCACTGTGAGCTGGCTGGTAAGGCAAGGCAGTTCTGATCAGGTTTTACATGTAGCCTTAAAAGACGAATCATATTCAAATGAAGGAAGTTTATATTACCAGGCTGTCTAAATTTTTACCTAACAAGCCTGTTGAAAATGATGAAATGGAGAGCATTCTCGGCATGGTAGATGGAAAGGCTTCCCGTGCACGTTTGAAGATACTGGGTAACAACAAAATAAAAACGCGTTACTATTCTTTGGACAAGGAGGGGAAATCTACTCATTCTAATGCGGAGATGACTGCGACAGCGGTAGAACAATTGTTTGATGAGAAATTTCCGATCAGCAAATTACAATTACTGGCTTGTGGCACCACTTCTCCTGATCAGTTGCTGCCCAATCATGCAGCAATGGTACATGGCATCCTGAAATGTCAGCCGGTAGAGTTGATTGCGGCTACAGGTGCGTGCGCAGCTGGTATGCAGGCTTTCAAATATGCGTGGATGTCTATTCGTTGTGGTAATACTTCCAATGCAGTAAGTACAGGTTCTGAAAAATTCTCGGCCTGGATGCTCGCGCAGAAATTTCAACCGGAAGCAGAGAACCTGAAAAGCCTGGATGAAAATCCGATCATCGCTTTCGAAAAGGATTTCCTCCGTTGGATGTTATCTGATGGTGCCAGTGCTGCTTTGTTTCAGGATAAACCTAATGAAGAAGGTTTATCGCTGCGGGTGGATTGGGTAGAAATATTATCCTACGCCAATGAACTGGATACCTGTATGTATGCAGGCGCTATCAAACAGCCAGATGGCAGCACCACCGGCTGGATAGATATGACGCCGGAAGAATGGGCACAACACAGTGTATTCTCCTTTAAACAAGATACCCGCTTACTGGGTAAAAATATAGTTCCTTCCGGAGCAAAAATGTGGAAAGAGCTGGTAGAGCGTCATAACATCAACCTGGAAGAACTGGACTTCTTCCTGCCGCATCTTTCCTCTGAATTTTTCAGGTTAAAGATAGACGAGGAAATTACCCGTTTAGGCGTGCCTGTGAAGCTGGAAAAATGGTTTACCAACCTGGCCAATGTGGGTAACGTAGGTACTGCCTCTCCTTATCTGATGCTGGAAGAGTTGATGAACACCGGTCGTTTTAAGAAAGGACAGAAAGTAGTATTAATGGTTCCGGAAAGTGCACGTTTTTCTTATGCTTATGCACACATTACGGTAGTATAAGCGGTAACATTTAAAACTGGCATCATGAAAAAAGAGGAAGTACCGCAGGATAGCGATAACCTGCATGAAGGTACATTCAAGCAGATTATGTATGCGGTGGATAATTCCGGCAATTACGTGCAGGTGCAAAGTGCTGGCTGGGAACCGGAAAATATTGCACTTGACCAGGCATGGGAAGAAGTAAATGAGAGAGTGAAAGCTGCCCGCGCCCGCGTGGAAGCAGGTGAGATAAGTCCCGTAGCCTATTATATGGAAAAGAACCTGATGGACCTGCCTTTGCTGGCAAGTTATGTAGGGAAATTTCAATGGCAGGTAAAAAGGCATATGAAGCCGGATATTTTTAAACGGCTTTCTTCAAAAATGCTCCAGCGTTATGCGGATGCCTTCAAAGTAAGTTTAACAGATCTGCTACAGGTCAAATAAAATATCACGCAAAGGAGCAAAGCAGCTAGGCAGCAAAGAAAAATATAAGATAAAATTCTCTTTGCTGCCTAGCTGCTTTGCTCCTTTGCGAGCAACAATATTATGAATAATTCTTTTTTCCAACACGCGCAAACGGCACATTGCGAGAGTGGAGTGATTTCAAACCTGCTGGGGCATTACGGCTTACAGATCAGCGAGCCGATGGCGTTTGGTATTGGTGCTGGTATATTTTTCGGACATCTTCCTTTTTTAAAGGTAAATGGGGTGCCTGGCACTACCTACCGGATATGGCCGGGAGCTATTTTTCAGCGGGTATGTAAGCGTCTCGGCGTGAGAATGGAATCTGAAAAATTTTCTACACCGGAGAAGGGGATGGCCGCATTGGATAAAGTAATTGAAGCCGGGATACCTGTTGGACTACAATCCAGTGTTTATTATCTGCCTTATTTTCCTGCATCCTATCGTTTTCACTTTAATGCACATAACCTGGTAGTATATGGTAAGGAAGATGGACAATACCTGGTAAGTGATCCGGTGATGGATACTGTTACCACTATTGATCCGGAAAGCCTGGAACAGGCGCGCTTTGCGAAAGGATTTCCGGCTCCTAAGGGCAAAATGTATTATCCGGTACATGTACCATCAACGGTTTCTTTTGAAAAGCCGATCCGGGCAGGTATTGAGCAGGCATGTCATTTTATGCTGAAGGTGCCGATCCCGATGTTTGGTGTAAAAGGTATCCGCTACCTCTCCAGAAGGGTACGTAACTATGCGGAAAATCCGGGTGACCGCAAGGCTACCCTGTACCTGGGAAATATTATCCGTATGCAGGAAGAAATAGGTACCGGTGGTGCCGGTTTCCGTTTCCTGTACGCCGCATTTTTACAGGAAGCTGCCGTGATGCTGAAAAAAGACGAGCTAAGTAAACTGGCAGGTGAGCTCACCAAAACCGGCGACCTTTGGCGTAATTTTGCATTTGCCGCAGGCCGTGTATGTAAAAGCAGGTCGGCAGATAACATCTCCTATAAAGAACTCAGTGAAATGCTATTGCAATGTGCCGCTTCTGAGGAAGCTTTCTTTAAGAAACTGGCACAGGTGAAGTGGTAATTAAAATATGAATGAAATGACGTCCGGCCTATCAGTTAACGAATTATATAAAACCTACAAAGGAAGCGCGGAGCCTACATTGAAAGGACTTACGTTTCAGTTTGGGGAAGGAAAGATGGCCGGTTTGCTGGGACCTAACGGAGCAGGTAAAACAACGACTATTTCTATTTTGTGTGGTATCGTGCGTGGAGATAGTGGAAACGTAATGATTCATGGTTTAAAACAGGACGCGGCACACAGAGAACAGATCAAGCAGATGATTGGTATTGTGCCACAGCAAATTGCGCTGTATCCACAGCTGTCGGCGGTGGAAAACCTCACTTACTTTGGCAACCTGTATGGTTTCAAAGGAAAGGCTTTGCAGCAAAAAATCATGCATTACCTGGAGTTGTTTGGTCTGGAGAAGAGTGCGCATAAAGAGATTCATAAATATTCCGGCGGCATGAAGCGGCGCGCCAATATTATCGCCGCTATATTGCATGACCCCAAATTACTGGTACTGGACGAACCTACCGCAGGAGTAGATGTGCAGTCACGCAGTATGATATTGCAATTTCTGCGCGACTACAATCAGCAGGGCGCCAGTATCCTGTATACTTCCCATTTGCTGGAAGAAGCACAGTCGTTATGTGAAGAAGTTGTGATAATGGACGAAGGAAAAGTGGTGGTACAGGGAAATCCGCTCACCCTGATTCAGGATCATCCGGCCTGTAAAAACCTGGAAGATGTATTTCTGCATTTTACCGGTCATGCGGTCAGAGACTAGCTGTTGAAGGATCAGGAGCATTAATGAACACTAAAAGTTAAAGCAACGGGTTACCCGATATGTTAAGATTACTGGCAACAATTAGGAAAGAGTGGCAACTGCTGTTACATGATAAAACAGGATTAATACTCCTGTTTGTGATGCCGCTGGTACTAATTACGGTGATGGCGCTGATTCAGGATGCCCCGTTCAAGGATTACCAGGATATCAAATTTGATATATTGACGGTCGATAACGACCATGGTCGTTTGGGGCGTTATGTAAGAGAAGGGCTGGAGTCTGGCGGGCAATTTAATATCATTGATTCGCTGGAAGGTAAACCCATAACAGCTGAGCGGGCCAAGGAGCTGGTGAATGACGGCAAATACAAGATCAGCATCATTGTACCTGCGGGGGCTACGGCAGCTATTGTAAGTAATGCCAACCGTATTGTGAACGACATCTCTCAGCGTATGGGCATGTCGGTATCGTTACCGGTAAAGAAAACGGCCGATTCGCTGAATGTGATCATTTATTTTGATCCGGCCGCCAAGAAAGCCTTTAAGGGCGCTATTCACCAGGCATTGGATAATTTTCTTACCCAGGTAGAAACAGATATGTTGCTGGACCGCATTAAGCACCAGCTACGCAGTAAAGACTCAACCGCCGCCAGCACAGATACTTTACCCATCCGGCTGCAGGCCGTTGGATTAAAGGAACATAGCACTGGCACGGCTAAGCAGTTGGATGTTATCTCCAATTCAGTACAGCATAACGTGCCTGCATGGAGCATCTTTGCTATGTTTTTTATCGTGATTCCAATTGCCGGGAATATGATCCGGGAAAGAGAAGATGGAAGTTTGTTGCGGATGAAGTTGATACCGGGTTCTTATCTGGCTATTCTGGCGGGCAAGATGTTGTTTTTTGTAGGCATCTGTGTGTTACAATTTTATGCCATGATGCTCGTGGGCATTTATATATTGCCCCTGCTGGATTTGCCCAAACTGGTGATGGGACAACATCATGGCGCTACCGTTCTGGTAGCTTCGGGAATAGGACTGGCAGCAACGGCTTACGGCATCCTGATTGGCACGATATTTAAAACGCCTAACCAGGCGCTGAACTTCGGAGCCATCTCTATTGTCATACTATCGGCCATAGGCGGTATCTGGATTCCACTGGAAGTGATGCCGGCTAAAATGCAGCTGTTGGGACATTTGTCGCCGCTGAGCTGGGGACTGGATGCTATTAACGATATATACCTTCGTAATGGAGATATTGACTATGTGTGGAAGAATGTACTGAGATTATTACTCACGGGATTGGCTATGCTGGCCATAGCCGGGTGGGTAGAAAAAAGAAGAATGAACTGATAAATGTTTTCAAAACAATA
>NZ_DATCVJ010000319.1:0-2339 GCF_036566945.1 Chitinophaga sp.
TATATCGATCAGGATCTGCACTCCCTTGGCTTTTAATTGCTGATACAGCTCATCCACGTTTGCTACTTCAATGGTAAGATATACACCTTTTCCATTAAAGGCCGGTCTGAACAAAGGCTGCTGTGAAGCATGTTCCGGCAATAGAAAACTAATGGCCGAAGAGTTATCCGGTGTATGCAGCAACAGGTAAAAGTCGTTCTCAAACGTCACCCCAAAGCCTAATATGGCTGTATAAAATTGTTTACTCTCCGCAATTTTCGTTGTAATAATGCCCGCATTTAATTTCATCCTAACCGGTTTTGTTTGTGAATAAAGATGGGATATAAAAAAAGATAACATCAATAATAACAGTAATCGTTTCATTTGTTAATATTTACGATCACAAAGTTATGATGGCTGCAGACGCCAACATTGTAAAAATCGGACAAGTTATTTTTCGAAGACTTTCGATGGGGTAAGGCCGTACAAACTTTTAAACGATTTGATAAAATGTGCCTGGTCATAGTAACCGGCATCCAGATAGGATCGGTTTTTCAATACTTCCGGAGAGGATTGTAACAGGTGCTGGAACCGGACTACGTTGCTGAAAGCTTTGGGGGTATCGCCGATATAAGCCGCAAACAAACGCCGTAACTGCCGGCCGCTGATGCCCCGGGGCAAATCCTTTTCTATACTAACCGTACCAGCCGTACGCAAAATAAGGTCTATGGATTCGTATAACCTGCTGTCGGTGTGGAGGGTAGTTTTTGAAAGAAGCACCAGGAAGTGCTTGTCCAGCATCGCTTTTATGGCCGTTGCCGACGGATTGCCAGGTAATCCTTCTTTTAAAAACCGATACCCGGCAGGCGCCACCTCCTCCAAACGAGCTTCCCGATGCGCTAATGCAGCTGCATCCACTTTATATAACTGTGGAAACATGCCCGGCAAAAAACGGATACCTACGTAGTTAAATGCCGCTGGCAGCGGAAACTCCGTATAAGCATCACTGAAACCCATTACAAACGAAGTCGATGGGTGCTCCAATTCAAAAAAGATATCCATACAGCCATCGGCGACCACCCGGTAATGATAGGGCGCTGTTAAAGAATGTGCTGTTTTCAGCTGCCAGTAACAATAAATAAAATCCTGCAGCCGGATATCCGGTAAAAATTCCTGGTACACCACGTCGGCCCCCGCCTGTTTCACACAAGGCTGAACAGGGGAATAAAGCGCTCTGATGTTGTGTATCCTTTGCATGAAGAAATGAGTATACCCACTGCAATTATAAGGAAATCGCCTGAATATACGCCTTCCCCCAATTCCCCCATTTACCGATGCTTTTGGCCAGCGCCGCATTCAATTCCTTATTATTGACCGGCTTTCCCTTTACCGGTGGCTTAAGGGCATCTTCCTTAATATCATCTACCAATACTTTGGTGGCAAACCAGGTAATATGCTCATGCGGCAAGGCTACGCCCAGAATCATTCCCGGCAGCCCACTGAACGACTCCGGCCCTCCCGGGGTAGTAATGGCATCGGTATAAAATGCCACCACATAAACAGAATCCATGATGATGGCATTGGCACGCCTGCAATCGAACCCGGCTATTTTACGGGTTTCATCCGTAATCTTCCAACGGATGGGGCGAATAGAATCCTTCACCACAAACAATTGCTCAAACACTTTCTTCTGCGAAATGCTTTGCATGCTGTCCAGCCTGGAATACACTACATTCTCTTCCGCAGGCCCCGGACCCCAGAAAGGATTTTTAGTCCCGGTGGTGTTTTCCCGGCCCGGTTTATACAAAGTAGTATTGTTGGAAAACGAATAATCGAAGTAGGTAGTCTGGAATTGGTCCATCCCCTTTCTAAGACTTTCTGTCCAGGAATTTTCTTCCCCATTACTCAGTTGCTTCATCCTGGCCTGCAAGTTCAACTGCTTCTCATACTCAATACGTCCCTGCTGCAGAAAAACAGTATGCTGTGCCTGCACAGATAAAGCAAACACAATAAAAAGGGTCATCAGACTTAATTTCTTTTTCATAAAAAATTATTCTTTGGGCGCAGCAGCGCCTAATTTGTTAAAGTTCCAGATAAAAGACAGCAGTCCATAACGGCCAATGGTGCTATAGGTCGATTGTGTGATCCTGTTGGTAGATACCGATCTGTCAAATCCGATGTTCTGATTCAGGATATCATTCATGGAAAAATTGAGCTGCACCAGGTCTTTCTTTCCAAACTTCTTTGCCAAAAATGCGTTGACAATAGCTACGTTATTATTGCTGGTAAATACCGGTGTTTTCTGGCGAATCATGCAATTCATATCTGCATGCAACGTAAATTTCAGTGGCAGGAACAGA
>NZ_DATCVJ010000320.1:0-5623 GCF_036566945.1 Chitinophaga sp.
GTAGTACACACTGATAGCAGCGCAGAGTACTGCCAGTATCACCAACCACAGTAAATAACCATGCTGGATAGCAGCGGATAATACAAAGTACTTCGCGAAGAACCCAGCGGTAATTGGAATACCTGCCAGTGAAAACAGGAACACGGCTACCGCTGCCGCCAGTAAAGGCTGCTTGCGTGCCAGTCCGTTGAATCCTTCGAAAGTATAATCTTTCAGTTTCATCAGCACTGCAAACACACCGATCGTAGCAATGCTATAAGCGGCAGCGTACAGGATGATGCCCTGTGTACCCATATTGTTCATGGCTACTACGGCAAAGAGCATAAAGCCCGCCTGTGCAATACTGGAATAAGCCAGCATGCGTTTAACACTTTGCTGAAATACTGCACTAAAGTTACCGAGTACCAATGTGGCAGCAGTAATGATAGAGAGGATCAAAGTCCAGTGTTCGCTGATGCTGCCACCGGCGAAGCTGGTATGGAACATCCGGAGGAAAGCGACAAAACCACCGGCTTTTACGACAGTAGACATGAAAGCCGTGAATACAGTAGGAGAACCATCGTATACATCTGGTGTCCAGAAGTGAAATGGCACCGCAGATACTTTAAAGGACAACGCAAATACCATCAGAATGATACCGCATAACGCCAACGGATGAACACTTTCAGCACCTAATCCCAATGAAGCCACATCAAATGTACCAGCCGCACCATAAATCAGGGTAATACCCATGAGCAGGATACCGGTAGAGAAAGCGCCCATGAGGAAATATTTCAGCGATGCTTCATTGCTTTTCAGGCTGGTCTTATCTGCTCCTGCCAGTATATACTGCGGAATAGACATGATTTCGATGGCCAGAAATAACATGAGCAGGTTGCTGAAAGAAGCCGCCAGTGTGATACCGGACAAGATGAAGAAAACCAGGGCGAAATAATCTCCCACATGTTCTCCTACCTTTTCAAACTCACTGCCGGATAACAGGAAATATAACAAGGTGGCTCCCAATGCTACTGCATTGAAGATCACACCAAATTTGGTCACTTCAATCATGCCATACATCACATATCCGCCCAGCTCCACAGACGGATATTGTGCCAGGTTAGCAATAAATGCTATTATGATGGCCGCGATGGCATAAAATTTAATATGCTGCTTATTGCGTACAAATAAACCAACAAACATCAGTACAACGCCCGATAAAGCAGTAGAAATTAGTGCATTCATATTTTTGCGTTACAAAACCCCGTTACAAATTTTTCCACCTGTTATTTAGTAGTTCCTAAATATCAGAATAATTGATTTACCACTTCCGTGGTGCTGCTCACCAAATCCAGCATGGGTTTGGGATAAACACCCAGCACTATGATCATGATCACAACCAGACTTAAGGCCAGGGTTTCACCAGGCTGTAAATCTGTAGTAGTTTCGGTTAAGTCATTGCTTTGACCAAATATTACCTTCTGAATCATACCCAGGGTATAAACAGCAGCGAGGATAATACCTAATCCGGCAAACGCCATGAACCAGTGATTATATTGGAACAATCCGCTGAACATCAGGAACTCACCGATGAAACCATTGGTCAGCGGTAATCCGATGTTAGCCAGACTGATGATAACGAAGAAGATAGCCATGCGCGGCGCTTTCTGTGCCATACCACCCAGCTGATCCATGTTCTTAACACCCAAACGTTGTTGTATTACTTCAACAATGATCCACAAACCAATAATGTTGACACCGTGGTTAAACATCTGCACCATTACACCCTGCAGGCTTTGTTCGGTATTAGCGAAAATAGCCGCACACATCAAACCGATGTGGGCAATGGAAGAATAAGCGATCAAACGTTTCAGGTCATTTTGCACCATGGCAATGCAGGAAGCATAGATGATACCAATGATACATAATACAACGACTACATCAGACCACATAGCAGCACCCTGCGGGAGTACCGGCAACAACCAGCGGATCACGCCAAATAAACCCATTTTCACCATTACTCCGGAAAGGATCATGGTAACAGGTGTAGGCGATTGCTCGTATGTATCCGGCTGCCAGGTATGGAAAGGGAAAATGGGCATTTTAATGGCAAATGCCACAAAAAAGAGCCAGAACAACCATTTCTGATCTTCCGGATTCACCTGTAAATGACTAAAGGAAGCCCAGCTGAAGGAATGATCGGGTGTCAGGGAATACAGGTAGATAATACCTACCAGCATTAACAGTGAGCCAAGGAAAGTGTATACAAAGAATTTAAAGGTAACGGCTATACGTTTTTCTCCTCCCCATAAAGAGCAGAGGAAATAAACAGGTATCAGCGCGAGTTCCCAGAATATGTAAAACTGCAGGGCATCGAACGCGGTAAATACACCGGTTAAGCCGGCCTGCGATAATAACATCAAACCATAAAAAGCGCCTGGCTTCTCGTAGTTGCGGTTATAAATGGTGATGAAAACCAGCAAAGAAGCAATCGCTGTCAATAAGCAAAGCATCACGCCCATTCCATCTAATCCTACCCGGAATTGACTTCCCAGCTGCGGAATCCAGTTAGCAACAAAGTTCAGACTGTCAGGAGTAGTACGAAAGGTACACCAGGTTCCAATTGCGATCACCACTGTTGCCAGCGATGAAATCATGCCCAGTACCTTTGGCCCGGACCCCTTCAGACCAAATGCGATAAGGCCCGCGATGAAAGGAATCAATATTAATAAAACTGTCAACATAATTTATCTGCGCTTGTAACTTCTGCTATTGGTTTATAATAAGAATCCGATCACAAATAATACGATCATACCGATCACCATGGCAAAGATGTAAAATCCTACCTGTCCGTTCTGTAACAGGCGGATACGTTGTCCACCCAGTTGTACACCACGGCCTACCCCGTTTACCAATCTGTCGATACCAGCTTTTTCTACCGTATCACGGAAGAAACGGCCCAGTTCATAGAGTGGTTTAACAATGATAGTATCATACAGTTCGTCTATATACCATTTGTTTTCGAGCACTTTTGCAAAACCGGTGCTTTCGGTACCTGCATCTTCATAGTTGGCGAATTTCTGACGTGCAAACAGGATGAATACAATAACCAATGCACTGCTCACACCCATCAGCAACCATTCTGTACCATGTGACAGGTGATGCGCTACTGCAAAAGGAGCAGAAGGTGCAAAAACCGGTTCCAGGTATTCTGCCAGCCAGTTCGTTGTTCCAAATACTTCCGGTAAACCGATATAACCACCCACGATCGAAAGTACCGCCAGTATTACCAATGGAATGGTCATAGGAGAAGGGCTTTCGTGCAGGTGATGTTCCTGGTCATGTGTACCGCGGAATTTACCAGTGAAAGTAATGTAGTATAAGCGGAACATATAGAAGGCAGTCATCAGTGCGCCTATGAGGCCCAGTACATATAATACCGGGTTATTCGCAAACGCCTGTGCGAGGATTTCATCTTTCGAAAAGAAACCGGAAAAACCAGGGATACCGGCAATCGCCAAACAGCCCACCAGGAAAGTCCAGGCAGTAGTAGGCATGAATTTTTTCAGTCCGCCCATTTTCCGGATATCCTGTTCTCCGCCCATGGCGTGAATAACAGAACCGGAACCCAGGAACAGCAAGGCTTTGAAGAAAGCGTGTGTCATTACGTGAAACACCGCCGCTCCGTAAGCGCCTACACCCAGGGCCAGGAACATATAACCTAACTGGCTTACAGTAGAATAAGCCAATACTTTTTTAATATCGTTTTGTTTTAAAGCAATAGATGCTGCAAACAGGGCAGTAGCCAGACCAATGATCGCAATCACCGTTTGGATATGTGGCGCCAGTGTATAAATCACGTTGCTGCGTGCAATCATATAGATACCGGCAGTTACCATCGTGGCCGCGTGGATCAGGGCAGATACCGGGGTAGGACCCGCCATCGCATCCGGTAACCAGGTATACAAAGGAATTTGTGCAGATTTACCCATCGCACCTACAAACAGCAACATGGCAATAGCTGTAATGATGCTATTGTTCATGCCCATTGGTGCTGCTTTCGCAAACACCTCAGGAAAAGTAACTGTACCAAACTGCATGATCATAAAGAAGATGGCAATCAGGAAACCCAGGTCACCAATGCGGTTCATCACAAAAGCTTTCTTAGCGGCGTTGTTGTAGCTGGTATTCTTAAACCAGAAACCAATCAGGAGGTAAGAACAAAGTCCTACACCTTCCCAACCAATAAACATCATCACATAGTTGGCGCCCAGCACCAGGATCAGCATAGAGAAAATGAAGAGGTTCAGATAGGCAAAATACCTGGCAAAACTTTCATCACTTTCATCATGCATGTAAGAAGTAGAGTAGATATGTATCAGGGTACCTACGCCGGTGATCACCAGCAGGAACAAGGCACTCAACTGATCTACCTGGAAAGCGAAAGGAATATGCAGGGAACCTACAGAAATGAAATCAAACAGGGTGACTACCTGTGCAGCAAATCCCGGGGTTTTAACTTCCAGGAATATTAATAAGCTAATCACAAAGGACGCCAGTACAGCGCCGCTTCCAACAAATCCTACCAGGGACTTGGATAAAAATCTGCGTCCCAATCCATTCACCAGGAAACCTAATAATGGTAAAAATGGTACCAGCCAAACTAGATTAATCATTTATCAATTCTATTTACGACGTCGAAAAATTTAATAATTAAGAGAGCAGAATTATTAATTTTTCAGCCTGTTAAGAATGTTAATATCTACTGAGTGTGTGTTTCTGTAGACCATAGTAATTATAGCCAGTCCTACCGCTACTTCCGCAGCCGCTACCACCATAATAAAGAATACAAACAGTTGTGCCGATCCGGCATCCACCCGGCCTGCATCTGCCCACATTTTGGAAAATGCAACCATCAACAGGTTTACCGCATTCAGCATCAGCTCTACGCACATAAAAATAATGATCGCATTTCTGCGCATCAGTACACCCATCACACCTATGCAAAACAAGGCGATACTCAGGAATATGTAATATTGAACAGGCATAAAATAAATTACGAATTACGAATTACGAACTGCGGAGAAGCCCGCAGATCCGCATGTTGCTAGTCTTTTTTACCAATCACTACGGCGCCTACCATTGCGCTCAGGAACAAAATACTGCTCACCTCGAATGGCACCACATATTGTTTGAACAGGAGCATGCCGAGGTTTTTAATCAACCCGATATCAGTAGACTGTGTGCTCAGGGCCGGCATGCTGGCATCGCGCAGGGCGGCTACCAACACTACCAGTAAAGCACCACCGCTGATAGCACCTGCATATTTCAGCCAGTTGCGTTTCTGCGGTTCCAGCTCAGCATTCAGGTTCATCAGCATCATCACGTACAGGAACAATACCATGATGGCGCCTGCATATACTATGATATGCACTACTGCCAGGAACTGGGCATTCATCATGATATAATGCCCGGCAATGGTAAAGAATGTTACGATCAGGCACAATACGCTCGTCACAGGATTCTTACTCAATACCACGCCCAACGCTGAAACCAGCGCGATGACCGACAGCACTATGAAAACTATTTGTTGTATACTCATTCCCATCTCTGCTATGTTTGACTATTGTATTTTTAGCTAAAT
>NZ_DATCVJ010000321.1:0-6996 GCF_036566945.1 Chitinophaga sp.
CTCGGCGGACTGGCAGGGGTAGAACTCATCAAGAAAGCGATCGGCGAACGGGAGTCTACCGGCGACCTGTTTGTTTATCCGCTGATACTGGCCATGATCATCGGCAGAATAGGCTGTTTTTCTATGGGTATTTATGAAGAAACCTACGGACTACCTACTTCATTGCCCTCGGGCATGAACCTGGGCGATGGCTTGCTCCGGCATCCGGTATCTCTCTATGAAATTATTTTCCTGGCGGCACTCTGGGCACTACTGGCCTTTATCAGCCAGCGATGGCCCCTGGTAAATGGCGGCAGATTCAAACTTTTCATGATCGCCTACCTGCTGTTTCGTTTTCTGCTGGACTTTATCAAACCCGGCTACCGCTTTGCCTTTGGCCTGGGATCTATACAGCTGGCCTGTTTGGCCGGATTGTGCTATTATTTACCCACCATCCTTTTTCCATCACGACTAACTCAAAAGCAATATGCCTGAAAAAAATTACACCTATTACGATTTTACACTGAGCATCTGTAGCACCTGTTTACGACGTGTAGACGCCAAGGTGATATTTGAAGACGAAAAAGTTTTCATGATCAAGCATTGCCCGCATCACGGAAAAGAAAAAGTGCTGATTGCTACAGATATCGACTACTATAAAAATACACGTAACTATAACAAGCCATCGGAAGCGCCGCTTAAAACCAATACCAGTACACATTACGGCTGCCCTTATGATTGTGGGTTATGCGCTGATCATGAACAGCATTCCTGTTTAACCGTGATCGAAGTAACCGACCGTTGCAACCTTACCTGTCCTACCTGTTATGCCATGTCGTCGCCACATTACGGCCGGCACCGCACCCTGGAAGAAATAGAACAGATGCTGGACATCATCGTCGCCAACGAAGGACAACCCGATGTGATTCAACTCAGCGGCGGAGAACCGACTATTCATCCGCAGTTTTTTGAAATACTGGATATTGCTAAAACCAAGCCTATCCGCCACCTCATGATCAACACCAACGGGGTGCGCATTGCAAAAGATAAAGAATTTACCGCCAGACTCGCTACCTATCAGCCCGACTTTGAAGTATATCTTCAGTTCGATTCGTTTAAACCGGAAGTGCTGGAACGTATGCGTGGAAAGGATTTGACAGATGTACGCAAACAGGCCATTGAAAATCTGAATGAAGCCGGGCTGAGTACCACCCTGGTAGTAACGCTGCAGAAAGGACAGAACGATGATGAAATGGGCGCTATCATCGACTACGCTATCAAACAACCCTGCGTACGCGGCGTTACCTTCCAGCCAGTACAGGTAGCCGGCCGCACCGATGATTTTGATCCGGCCACCGACCGTATCACGTTAACGGAAGTACGACAACGCATCCTGGAACAATCACCTATCTGGAAAGCCAACGACATCATCCCGGTGCCTTGCAATCCCGATGCACTGGCCATGGCCTACGCATTGAAAATAGATGGGGAAGTTTTCCCGCTCACCCGTTACGTAGATCCTACCGTGCTGCTGAATAATTCTAAAAATACCATCGTGTACGAACAGGACGAAAGACTGCACCAGCACGTGCTGAAAATATTCAGCACCGGCATTTCTACCGATGCTGCCGTGAATGATATGCAATCACTACTTTGTTGTTTGCCGCAGGTACAGGCTCCCGGTCTCGACTATACGAATTTATTCCGCATCGTTATTATGCGCTTTTTAGATGCGTATGATTTTGATGTACGTGCTATCAAAAAATCATGCGTACATATTGTGCATAAAGACGGGCGCATCATTCCTTTTGAGACCATGAACCTGTTTTACAGAGATGATAAAGAAGCGTATTTAAAGGAATTGCAGCAAGAACGTACATTCATTCCAATTGTATAACTATGAATAAAACTTTCAAAGAAGTACTATTATGTACCGGCATACCATTACTGCTGTCACTGATTTTGTGCATGACCGGAGAAAGTGGTATGCTCGCTGCGGGTATCCTGGTGTTGCTGGTGTCGGGAGCCTATTTTCTTATTGGCCTGGGGCTGTTGCTGGTAGAAAATAAGCATTTCAGTAAAGTGTTATTATTGTCGACAGGCATCATTTTGCTGGTAGGATTTTCTACCTGTGGGCTGATATTGAATGGCCTGCGGTTTAACTAAATAGTATTTTTGAATCAGCTCCGAACTCCCTATGGGGCTGATTTACCTGTGAAATAGAACATCTATGACAACCTGGAAACAAATCATGCTATTCACCTTTATTCCGGTGATATGCCTGATCGCATTAATTATTACGGAAACTATAAGTATTGACCAAAATAGCCTGTCCCTCGGGGCTGTACTGGGCGTGTATATCGTCAGTGGTTTATTTTTAGTATATACAAAATATCAGCAAACAGGTAAAGCATTATTGTTATCTGCGGGAGTTATTATTTGTCTTGTAATCGCAGTCATCGCATATGTCGCGATAGCTGTGTCGGGTATCTGTTGATACGGCAAAAAACTACCCTCTTTCCAGATAATTTGCTCTATACTCCTTCGGCGTTACGCCCTGCAGCAGCTTAAACTGCCGGTTGAAATAAGAAACATTATTATACCCGCAGGCGTAACAAACTTCCGCAATGCTATCATCCTTGTTCAGCAACAGTTTGGTGGCATGCGTTACCCTGACTTCATTTACAAACTGTGAAAATGTTTTGCGTGTTCTTCTTTTAAAATAACGGCAAAAGGCGGCTTCATTCAAAAAAATAAGTGCGGCTGCCGACTTGCTGTCTACCGTTGATTTGAAGTTTTCTATCACATACTTAAACACCAGTTCTATTTTGGAAGAATCATTTTGATGATAGTATATTTTTCCGGGCGCATCGTTTAATAATAATTTCCGTTGCCCTGATAAGGTGTCCAGCAGCTGCAGGAGAAGGATGAGGCCCGGCAGCTGTTTTTGTTCACATAGTTGGGAAAATAGTTTTTGGGTGGTGGGTGCAGGTGTATGGAATTTAACACCGGCAGGCGCCTGCTGCAGCATCTTCTTTACTTTTCTTAATTCCGGTTTATCGAAAAAATCTTTTCCGATAAAGTCTTCGGTAAACTGCACCACAATGGCATGCGCCATTTCACCGGTATCAATAAACGATTGGTCATTGTAGAAGCAATGACCAAAGCCAGGTCCGAACAGGTAGATGTCGCCTTCACTAAAGTTCAGCACTTTATTACCGCCGTAAATTTTACCATAACTTTTTACGATCATGATGACTTCATAAGCATGATGAAAATGAAAGGGCGCGGTAAAGTGGGGCTGATGGTACTCCCTGATGATAAAGCTGGTATCAGCTGGCATATTGAGTTGCTGGAAGGCGCTTTTCATGAAGGGTAATTAATACGTTATTTGATGATGGTGAATGTTATTGGATAAAAATGTAAATATTGTATCAAAGATGGCAAATCCTGTTCTTTTATTCAAGCCCCGGGTTAAATATGTTTGTAGCTGTATAAATTGTATTGCATCCAACTTTTATGAACGCACTAAAATTCCACGTTGTTATGGTGGCTGTGCTGGTCTGTTTATGGGCCTGCAGCAATCCGAGGCCTGCTATCACTACCTGGGAGACCACCGGTGGCAGTAAAATGAATAACCGGTACTCCGATCTTACACAAATAGATACGACCAATGTAAGTCTGCTGGAAGTAGCCTGGGTATATCATACCGAAAAGAAGGACTCCACAAAGTTTGGTCCCATGGAGTGCAATCCGATTATCATAGATGGCGTGTTGTATGGTGTTTCTCCTAAGTTAAAATTATTTGCGGTGGATGCTGGTACCGGTGAAGAAAAATGGCGCTTTGATCCGGCTGATTCGGTGATGAATAAAACCTGGCATCGCAACAGCGTGAATATGAACAGGGGCGTGGCTTACTGGGCCGAGGGTGAAGATAAGCGGATCATCTATACCGTTGGTCCCATTGTATTTGAGGTGAATGCCACCACAGGAAAACTGGTATCATCTTTCGGTAAAGACGGCGGGATAGATCTTCGTTATGAACTGGGCAAAAAGAATCCGGAAGAACAGTTCATCGCACCTACTTCTCCGGTAATGGTATATAAAGACCTGTTTTTTGTTAGTGGATTGGTGGGAGAAAGTACCCCCGGTCATATCATGGCTTTTGACGTAAAATCAGGTAAGCAAAAATGGATTTTTCACACCATTCCATATCCCGGAGAACCGGGCTATGAAACCTGGGAAGATAAAGAAGCCTATCAGTTTATGGGTTCTACCAATGCCTGGGCAGGATTTAGCTTAGATGAGAAGCGAGGAATTTTATTTGCGGTAACGGGTAATCCCACCAATGATTTTTATGGCGGCAGCAGGCTGGGAGCGGGGCTTTATGGCAACTGCATCATTGCCTTTGATGCGCTCACCGGTAAAAAACTATGGCATTACCAGTTGGTTCATCATGATGTATGGGACCGCGATTTGCCTACCCCACCGGCTTTGATTACGATAGAAAGAAATGGTCAAAAAATAGATGCGGTGGCGCAAACCACTAAACAAGGTTTCATTTTTGTTTTTGAAAGAACCACTGGTACGCCGGTGTTCCCGATAGCGGAAACACCGTTTCCCGTGAATACCACTTTGAAAGGTGAGCAATTATGGGCCACGCAACCTGTACCTTCCTTGCCCAAACCATTTACCAGGCAGCGTATTACGGAAGACGACCTGAATCACTTTGTGAGCGACACAGAATACCAGGCGCTTAAAACCCGGTTTAAAAGTCTTCGCGCAGGTACGCCATTTACACCTCCTTCTGTAGAAGGCACGATGGTGTTTCCTGGTTATGATGGCGGTGGAGAGTGGGGTGGACCTGCATTTGATCCTACATCAGGGATGCTCTACGTGAACGCCAATGAAATGGCCTGGGTGCTGAATATGGTGGAAAATAAAGTGACGCCCCAGGCGATGACGACCAACATGGACGCAGGACAAGCGATTTACCGGCAAAACTGTATGAGCTGCCATGGCCCCGACAGGAAGGGTGGAGGCGACTATCCATCGATCGTGGGCGTGGACAAAAAATATACAAAGCGCAAGTTCCTGGAACTGGTAGCTTCCGGAAGGCGGATGATGCCCGGTTTTAACCATTTAAATCAGGTAGAAAAAGATGCGCTGGCGTCTTTTATCTTAAACCTGCAACAGGATCAAAAAACGGCTTATAAAGGCAACACCGGAAAAGCCGCCGCTCCGCATACCGACTTATACGGATTTACCGGCTATAATAAATTTTTAACGAAAGAAGGATACCCCGGTATCAAGCCACCATGGGGCACTTTAAACGCTATCAACCTGAACACAGGTGCGCTTGAATGGCAGATCAATTTCGGGGAATTTAAAGAACTGACAGCGAAAGGAATTCCGGTGACCGGCAGAGAAAACTATGGAGGCCCCGTGGCCACCGCAGGTGGACTGCTGTTTATTGGCGCCACCGCAGATGGAAAGTTCCGGGCCATCAACAAGCGAAATGGAAAAATCCTTTGGGAAACGGATCTTCCCGCACCCGGCGTAGCAACGCCGTCGGTATATACGTTAAACGGAAAACAATATATCGTCATCGCCTGTGGGGGCTCCAAATGGGGCGGTAAACAGGGCGATGCCTATGTGGCTTTTGCGCTCCCATCTCACCAAAAAAATTAGTACATGAAAAAGATAATAAACTACTGTTTGCCTGTTATCGTCGCTTGTTGTTTGTTTGGTTTCGGAAGAAGTACCATCGCAAAAGTGCCTGTCTGGAAAATGTGCATAGCGCTGTATTCCTTTCATACCTTCCCGCTGGAAACAGCTCTGCAAAAAGCGGATAGCGCCGGATGCCGTGATGTACAAGGCTTTGCCTGGCATACGGTAGCCAAATACAGTAAAAACCTGGATGCCCTTTCTCCTGCAGAAGTAACAGGCGTAAGGAAATTACTGGGAGAGAAGGGAATCAAAATGTCTTCTCTTTTTGTCGGTAATGCCGACGATGCCGCCGGATGGCAACAACGATTTTTGCTGGCCAAACAATTAGGCGCACAGATCATTACCTGCGAACCCGCTACCAGCCAATGGCACACCATCGATAGCATCGCTGGCAGCTACCATATGAAAGTGGCTATTCATGAACATAAAAAAGGGGAAAGCATTTACTGGCATCCGGATTCCGTGCTGGCCGCCATCAAAGGCCATTCCAACATAGGCGCCTGTGCCGACCTCGGACACTGGGCCCGCAGCGGATTAGATGTGGTACAATGCCTTAAAAAACTGGAAGGCCATATCCTCGAAATTCATTTAAAAGATATTGATAAAAATGGCGAGGACGTAAATGTAGGAGAAGGAATCATCGATTACCCGGCGGTGGTGCGTGAATTAAAAAGACAACATTTCACGGGCCGCATTTACGTAGAATATGAGCATGATTTCGAAAATAATGTGCAGGGTGTTAAAAAGGAAATCACTGATTTTAATAAGCTGAAGTAATGCATAAAATGCAAAGGGGGTGTATCGCATGGATATACCCCCTTTTGTATTTTATAGATAAACGCAGTGATTAAATGACCACGTTAATCATTTTACCTTTTACGATAATCACTTTCTTAGGTGCTTTGCCTTCCAGCCATTTCTGTACTACCTCGTTGGCCAGCACTTCTTTTTCCATATCAGGAATAGCTGCATCCAGTGAGAAGCCTATCTCAGAGCGGGTTTTGCCATTGATCGCGATCGGATAATTGAACGCACTTTCTTTGGTGTACTGCTCATCAAATACCGGGTAAGGTGCATTCAGAATGCTTTCGTTGTTACCGATATACTGCCACAGTTCTTCACTCAAATGCGGTGCATAAGGTGTCAGCAATATCAGCAATTTTTCCAGTATGCTGCGTTTATGACAACGCATGGTAGCGAGTTCATTTACACAGATCATAAACT
This sequence comes from Chitinophaga sp., assembly GCF_036566945.1. Taxonomy (GTDB): domain Bacteria; phylum Bacteroidota; class Bacteroidia; order Chitinophagales; family Chitinophagaceae; genus Chitinophaga. The sequence goes on from NZ_DATCVJ010000321.1 coordinate 6,934, forward strand.
GGCTTACTGCCGTGTTATAAGAGAAACTGTTCGTATCGTGATCTATCTTCTGGATAGTTTTGT
>NZ_DATCVJ010000322.1:0-8079 GCF_036566945.1 Chitinophaga sp.
AAGATTAGCGAAGATCGATGTGGTTATCCTCATCCTTCTTCGCTAATTTTTTCATATCATTTAAAATCCCAAAAGTAAAAATCTGGAAAATCATCTAAATCAGTATAATCCTGAACAAAGACAAAAACTCGCTCTGTACACCTAGAACAGCAGGTTACTCCCCCCTCTGTACGAAGTTTTGCCTAAATGCACGTACGCTTTCTCTGTTACTTCCCTTCCTCTTGGGGTGCGTTTAATAAAACCTTCCTGTATCAGAAAAGGCTCATATACTTCTTCCAGGGTGCCAGCTTCTTCTCCCACCGCCGTAGCAATAGTAGTGATCCCCACCGGACCTCCTTTAAAGTTTTCGATGATCACATTCAGGATACGGTTATCCATTTCATCCAGCCCGTATTCATCTACATTCAATGCTTTCAGGCTCAATTGTGCAATTTCCATATCTATCACACCGGTACCAATTACCTGTGCAAAGTCGCGCACCCGGCGCAGCAATCCGTTGGCAATACGGGGAGTACCCCGCGAACGACGGGCGATTTCATTGGCCGCATCGGAAGTGATTTTTGTATTCAGCAATCCCGCAGCACGCCACAATATCTTTTGCAGCGTAGCGGCATTGTAGTATTCCAGCCTGGATTTAATACCGAAACGCGATAACAGCGGGGCAGTGAGCAATCCGGAGCGGGTAGTAGCGCCTATCAGCGTAAACGGCTGCAGGTTAATTTGTATGGAACGCGCACTGGGACCCGTATCTATCATGATGTCGATACGGTAATCTTCCATGGCAGAATACAGGTACTCTTCCACCACAGTGCTGAGTCGGTGTATTTCATCAATAAACAGTACGTCTTTGTCTTCCAGGTTAGTGAGCAAACCAGCAAGGTCGCCGGGCTTTTCAATCACCGGCCCGGAAGTTTCCCGGATATTCACGCCCAGTTCATTCGCCACAATGCGCGACAGCGTGGTTTTTCCCAATCCCGGAGGACCATGAAACAACACATGATCGAGCGCTTCGCCACGCATCTTTGCCGCTTTAATGAATATTTTCAGGTTCTCGATAATTTGATCCTGACCCGAAAAATCCATGATCTCCCGGGGACGTATACTATTCTCAAACTCTTTCTCAGCGGCGCTGAGCTTGGTTTCGTCTGGTCTTAAAGGCTGATTGGACATAATTGTATAGCCTCAAAAATACGCAAATATTCAAAGGAAGCAGGCAGCTATTGCATGTTCGTATTTATATCACTATTTTCAGAGATCTAAATCTGATTCCCTGTATGTGTAGAATCCCGTTGTTACTTGCCCTGATGGCCCTTTGTGTCAGCACTTTAAAAACAACCGCCCAATCGAAATTTAAACAGCATGACAGCTGGCTGTATCGCCTGGAATTGGACGATCATTATTTGCCGGATGAGCGGGTACACACAGAGAAGGTATACCGGATTACGATTACCCGCGTCAATAAGGATGGTTCTGCCGATGCAGAGGCGGTGATGCAAAGCATGTTGATAAGGAGCAAAAATAAAAATTACAATACGGCAGATCCATCCACCTATAAAGTAGATGCGATGATGACAGATATGTTGTTGCTGTATCATCCGCTGGTATTTAAAATATTTCCAAACGACAGTATCGGAGAGCCCGTGAATACCGCGGCGTTGAGCGCTGAAGTAGGGGAGTCGTTGAGCCTGAACTCAGATGTACGGGCTACCTCAGCCTCCTTGTGGAAAACAGTAGTCTATGATATAGCCGGCATGTTTGCGCCTTTTCCGGCGAAGGTAGCCGTGAATGAGCAATGGACAACCGGCCCTAAAATATACCGGGTGGAAGCCGTAGACAAAGAGGATATCCATATTACAGGGAGCCGGGTACCCTTTCCGAAAGACTCATTCAAAATGGCTACTACTTTTTCGTATACGCTTTCCCGTAGTAAACGTTTCGTAACGGCGTTTAAATATGACTGCCGTACGGCACCCGGACAACCAGACGTGAGTAACGTGATGGCGGGTACGCTGTTGCCGGCTGCTACAAAAGTCCCCCTTGCTGATACCGCTTTTTTTAATGCACTGGTACGCCTGAGTTATTCCAGCACTGCACTGGATGCAAAAGGAGAACCCGATTCAGTTAAGGTCGCTGCTTTCCTGGCATTGAACCTTCCCCGGTATAGCAATAATCTCCGGTTTAAAAAGGCATTGCTGAATTTAAACCGGGGAATGGCTCCGTATATCCGGGAAGTATACGAGGATGCCCTGAATAACATCCCGTCCTATGAGCTGGCGGCGGACCGCACTGCACTGTTTAATAAATTGCAGCATGTCTCCAATGTGGATGCAGATTCTGCGATGGTGCTTATACAGCTGTTAGCGGTATATAAGAAAGATCTCAACGGATGGCTGGACCAATCCTTTTCTCAGCATTTGCTTCGACCGTCATTCGATACCGTAGCTGCCCGGAAAGATTTTATGGAAGCAGGGTTGAGTGAAAGAGCCATTCAGGGAATATTTGAAGAAGCACGCATGGGACCCGCTAATGCACAGCTGATCATCAACAGGCTGGCAATGGACCCCGACAGTATTATACAGGCTTCTGTGAAGCCCATGGCGTTGTGGAACAAAGCCATGCATACAACGGATACGACTATACTAAAAAGCATAGCCACCCAATTTAATAACACCAGCGCGGCGGAAATGACGCTGGGCAAGGCAGCCCGGTATGAACTGATGGTGTACGACATCCTCCGGAAAGCCCATCTGCAAAAGGACGCAGGTACACTGCTGGATAAAACGCTGGAAGACCTGAAAAATAACCAGGCTGATACCGCGTTTTGGAGGGCCCATCCGGAGCTGAAGGAGAAAAAATTTGCCAACCAGAATATCCTTTCTCATGCTTATCGTCTCAAGTACGAGCAAACCCTCCCGCAGGATAGAAAATCGGCCCTGAACTACCTCGCGCTGGCAGCTGCCAATGCGCCTAAGAATAATGAAGAGAAGGCATATGAAAGTTTTTATGATCGCAGCTTCCTAAATTCGAAAGAAGATTATAGTCCGGAGTTTGCAGAAGCCCTGGCCGCATTGGGCAAGCCGGAAGACGCGATGAGGATACTTTCCAAACAACTGAGAACCAACCCCGAGCAGCTGGATGCCGCCAAAAAAATGTTTGAGAAAAGCTTTCCGGACAAATCCTTCCCCGACTATTTCCGGAATGTGTTGCTGCAAGAATGGGAACAGGCGCCGGACTTTACCCTCACCGGTCTGAATAATGAAAGCTACCGGCTGGCAGATTATAAGGGCAAATGGTTGCTGCTCGACTTCTGGGGTAGCTGGTGTGGCCCCTGCCGGCATGACTTACCCCACCTGAACCAGCTGGCGGAAGAAATTAAAGCAGGTCAGCATCCCGGAAATGCCATACTGGCCATCTCCTGCCTGGAACGAGTGGAAACCACCCGGGAATTTGTAGCCGCCAATAAGTACGTTTTCCCGGCCGCCCATTCAGACGGTCAGGTCGAAAAAGGGTACAAAGTGCGCGGTTATCCTACCAAAGTGTTAGTTTCACCTGAAGGGAAAATGTTAGACTTGCAGTTTGGTACTGACTATGTAGCCATTCTTAACATGTATAGCAGTATTTACGCACAACAAAATAAAATATCACCCTCAACCATCAACATAGACAACAAGAAAAAGGACTAACTGCTTATATGAAGAAATCACTGTTATTATTTTTAGCTGCCGGCAGTATGGCTGTTACCGGTTATGCCCAGGAAATTAAAGAGAAAGAAGTTGCCCGCATTATAAGCACATTGGCAGCAGATGATATGGGTGGCCGCTTGCCAGGCACACCCGGTATTGAAAAAGCCGCCACGTTTATCAGCGGAGAATTCGAAAAAGCTGGCCTGCAGCCATTAACGGGAGAAAAAAACTTTCTGCAGGAGTTTGGTAAATTCCGGCTTCAAAACACTCGTGTAACCCTTACCGTTAGTGGACAGGAAAAAGACTGGCCGGTTATTCCTGTGGGCGCCAGCCGTAGTTTTGACTGGGAAAAAGACGGCAGCTACGACATCGTACATGCAAAAGACCCTGGTGAACTGATGAAGATATTACGTCACCAGGATACACTGGAAAAAAATACACTGGTTTGGCTGGCCCCCAACATGGCAGGCTTCCTCGGAAATCTGGCCGCTTCTTTTTCAGAACGGAGCTATGATACCGAAGCCGCACTGGAAGCCGCTGGTACTAAAGCCGCCGATGGAAAACATATTATACTGGTATACGAAAAAGAACCCGTAGCAGATACGGCCTCCTGGAGTATACATCTCCGGAGGGATATCAATGCCCAGCATTTTGCCAATGTAGCAGGCATGATTAAAGGCAGTGGCAAACCAGATGAATACGTGGTGTTTTCCGGACACTACGATCACCTGGGTACATTGCCAGCCGTAGATGGTGATACCATTGCCAACGGGGCAGACGATGATGCATCCGGTACCACCGCCGTGATTATGTTGGCGAAATATTTCAAAAAACATCCGCCTGTACGCTCCGTTATTTTCGTGGCCTTTACTGCCGAAGAAACCGGTGGACACGGTTCCCGTTACTTCTCTGAAAAACAGGATCCCGATAAAGTAGTGGCCATGTTTAATATTGAAATGATTGGGAAGGAGTCCAAATTTGGAAAGAACAGCGCCTTTATCACTGGATTTGAACGGTCTGATTTCGGCACTATCCTGCAACGTAACCTGAAAGGATCAACGTTTAGTTTCTATCCTGATCCGTATCCGGAGCAAAACCTGTTTTACCGTTCAGACAACGCCACACTGGCCAGACAAGGTGTGCCGGCTCATACCATCTCTACCACACAGATCGATAAAGACCAATACTATCATACGGTAAATGACGAGCTGTCGACCCTGGATGTAGGTAATATTACTGATATTATTAATGCCATTGCTATGAGTGCAGGTACTATTGTGAATGGAACGGATACGCCTACACGAATTGAAAAGGCGTCACTTAAATAAAACACTTTTTTAATTTGTCATATAATGATCCGGTGGTGCAACGCATGACCGGATCATTCTTTTTTAATTAACAGTGAACGTATTCTTTTTCCCAAATTCTTTGTTAAATTTACCACACGAATTTTCCCCATAGTCATTTAAAACCATATCGATAATGAAAACCGGAATCCTACAATTCTGCGGTGCTGTAGGCATTGCATCCATCCTGCTCTCTTCTTGTTCCAACAAGGACATGGCAGGACCAGACACACAAGCGCCAATTGACAACTCAGACGTTGCCAGTGTCAACTACGAAATTTCAGCGGTCAATCAAACTTCCACGTTATCACCAGACGCTTCAGGACGCTTATCTGCCATCACAGGTGATGCAGCAATGGCTAAAGCAGCTTCAGGTGGTTTCGACATTACCTGGGATACGGCGACCGCACGTTTGAGAGAAATCCGCTTTGACGCAAAACGCGGTAAAGATCAACTGGAATTTAAATTGACGACAGACCGGCAGATAGACCTGAAACAGGTTCCTGCGGTACTGGGCGCTATCAAAATTCCTAAAGGCACTTACCAACAGGTAAAAGTGTACGCCAGAGTAGAAGGGGATAAGAAAGATCCTGCAGTAAGACTGAAAGGTTTTATTACCTGGGAAGGCAAAAAAATCCCGGTAGAAATTCTGCTCTCCGGCCAGATTGAACTGATGGCTAACGGAAAAGATGTAGTAGTAACCGACACCAAAGTTGATTGGAAAGGTTCCCTGAAAATCTCCATGGACCTGATTCTGACCAAACTGCAGATCGGCGACTTCACCGGTTCCTTTACCAACGGTAAATTACAAATCAGTGTAGACATCAACGGCAACCTCCACAACAAGGTGGTAGATGCACTAGAAAACAGCATGTCTGTAGAGCACACACACGACTAAAGAATTACGAATTACGAATTACGAATTACGGATTTGTGTGGAGATATCGGCGAATGTTATCATTCGCGTTTACCATCTCCCCACAAATCCGTAATTCGTAATTCGTAATTGGTAATTCTTAATTCGTAATTACCTCCGTATATACCGCAAAATGGTCAGAAGCATATCTTCCCTCCCAGGTTTCAGAAATACTGGCATGCTTTAGTATCGTGAACTTCCCTTTCAGAAAAATATAATCAATCGGCTCATTTTCCATTTCCGCGATATGCCATCCGTTGAAAGTGCCTACAGGGCCGAAATGTGGCGTTTGACTGATCGCTTTGCTATCTGTCAGATGCAACGGATCATTTGCATTCATGATGATCTGAATGGGTTCGTCTGATGGGGTGGCGTTGAAGTCACCGGTAATAATAGCTGGTGTACTGCCAGCCAAAGTATGCACCTGTTGTAACAGGAATTTAGCACTTTCCCGACGGGCCACTTTACCTTTGTGATCGAAGTGTGTATTGAAGTGGAAGAATACTTTGTTCGTTTTTTTATCTCTGAACTTTCCCCAGGTAACAATACGCGTGCAGGCGCCATCCCAGCCTATTTTACCCGCTACAGTGGGTGTTTCCGATAACCAGAATGTTTGGCTGTTCAGCAGTTGTAAACGGGTAGTATCGTAAAATATCGCGGAATATTCCCCTTTTGTTTTGCCGTCATCTCTGCCTACACCAATGGTTTTATAAGCAGGTAATCGTTGTTGCAAATCCTGCATCTGATCATACAATGCTTCCTGTACACCCAGTGTATTGGGGCCGTAGAACAATACTTCCGATGCCACTTTATCTTTGCGGTGAGGCCAGCCATTTAAGCTGTCGTCCGGATTATTGTAGCGTATATTAAACGTCATCACCTTCAATGGAACCTGTGCAGCCATTGTACCCATCATCAGGCAGCAAAGACCTGACAGCAATAGTTTTCTCATACCAAATAAATTTTACCGCGTAAAAATAACATCTGTGGTTTTAAAACCTAATGAAGAGCAGACAATTTACTATTTCATCATCTCCATAGGAGAAAATGTATAGGTAGCATATCGGGTGGGCTTTGCAGCGGACTTAATGGGTGTATTGATTCAACTGTAGAATAACATCGGGATCAGGGCAGTTTTGCAGGTATTTTTCTCTTTCGCTATACCGGCATACACCGGGATAATCGCCCCGGAAGCCCTGCATATCTTCGATCAGCTGAAAATGCAGATGTGGCGGCCATCCACCATTTTCGGCCGGTGTGCCAAAATGTGCCAGCGCCTGCCCGGCCATGATAGGCATATTTTCGTACAACCCCTGCAGGTTAGAAATGCTGAGATGTCCGTATAACGTGTAAAAAGTATAACCCTCCAGCTGATGTTGCAAAATGATGGTGGCGCCATAGTCCCCGAAATGGTCGTTGAAGCGGAAACTATGTACATGCGCATTCATAGGGGCAAATATCTGGGTACCTGTTTCTCCCCAAACATCAGTGCCCAGGTGCAGCCTCCGGGGCTCTTCTCCGGCATCAAAATGCGGACTCACGGCATAAATGGTGCGATGCTCCGCATAGCCGCCAACGCCCAGCCGGCAGCCACTTTGAGCAAGGGTATTGTCTATATACCTGCTGAACTTATTGATATCCTGCAGTATGTTTTTAGTGAGGGTAGTATTGTTGGCCGTAAAATCCATTACCAGCAGGGACTCATGTTCTCCTAAAAGCGGAATCACCGGCTTGAAGGTTGACTGATACTTCTTTAAAACCTCCTGTAACATATTTTTTGTGCTTGACGTTCGTCTAAATATAAATATTAATTTGTGGATTAAATAATGATCGCCCCTTGCAATTCCCTGTATATATCAATTTGTTTTCCTTACACCTGCCGCTACATGCGGTGACGGAAACCCTGGGTATGTTTATTGGCTTCCGCTATTTTGTATACCTGCGCAAGCAACAGGGTGACCGGATAGACAGCAGCAACCGCGTTTGGGCCATTATAGGGGCTATCTTCGGCGCCTTGTTTGGCAGCCGCCTGTTAGGGTCACTGGAAAATCCTCCCGGGCTATTGGCAGCCAACAACATGTTGTTATACATCTACCAGAATAAAACAATTGTAGGTGGACTACTCGGCGGACTG
>NZ_DATCVJ010000323.1:0-7418 GCF_036566945.1 Chitinophaga sp.
ATAAAACGCAAAAAGCCTTCTGCATGCAGAAGGCTTTTTGCGTTTTATGTACAATTAAAAGAAGTGGTTATGACAGAGATTATTAAAGTAACCGCCGAAGATTCCAAGCACCTGGACCAGGTGAAGCTGCTTTTCCGCGAATATGCCAATTGGTTAAATGTTGACCTTAGTTTTCAGCAATTTGAAGAAGAGTTGGCACACTTGCCGGGTGTGTATGTACCTCCTGTTGGAGCCTTGTTTCTGGCGCAGGTAGATGGAAAGCTGGCCGGCTGTGTGGCGGTTAGGTCATTCGACAACAGTATTGCAGAAATGAAACGTCTTTTTGTAAAGGATGCGTTTAAGGGGCATGGTGTTGGTAAAGCCCTTGCCAGTGCAGCGATTGAAGAAAGTAAGAAGCTGGGTTATAAACGAATTTTGCTGGACACCCTGGCACATATGCGCCCTGCTATTGATTTATATACGTCGTTGGGATTTCAGCCAATAGCGGCGTATTATGATAATCCGATCAGTGATGCGGTGTATTTATCGCTAAATATAGAAGAAGCTGCAGTATAGCGAAGCAGCTTTTAGCCATTAGCTTTTAGCTTTTAGTAAATGCAGCAAAGATCAGCATATGTTAATCATCCGCTGCATTTACTAAAAGCTAAAAGCTAACAGCTAAAAGCTAACAGCTATTTACAATGTTCTGATCCAGATATTGCGATAACTTACGGGATTACCATGATCCTGTAAGGCGATAGATTTAGGGCCATGCTTTACGTAAGAAGGCTTGCCTATATATTGTGTTTGTCCTTCCAGTTCCACATTATTTTGCACCAGCACTCCATTTTGCAGTACGGTAGCGCGTGCGGGTGTTTTTAGCGACCCATCATCATTGAAGCGGGGAGCGGTCCAGATCACATCATATGTTTGCCATTCGCCTGGTTTTTTGCAGGCATTGACCAATGGAATTTTTTGTTTGTAGAAGCTGCCGGCTTGTCCGTTGGAGTAAGTGCGGTTATTATAATTATCCAATACCTGCAGTTCATAGTATTCCTGCATAAAAATGCCGCTGTTGCCGCGTCCCTGGCTTTCGCCCTTTACTTCAGCAGGCGTACGCCATTCGATATGTAATTGAAAGTCTTCGAACTGTTGTTTGGTTTTAATGACACCGCCGCCTTTTACCACCGTCATCACATCATTTTTCACTTCCCATTTGGCAGGGCCGCCTTTTTCTGCTTCCCAGTTGTCCAGGTTTTTGCCATTGAACAGGATGATGGCATCGGAAGGCGCTGTTAATATTTCTGTACCGGCATTAATTACTTTGGGTACCGGCTCCCAAACCTCTGTGGCTTCGGGTTTCATCTGCTCGTTATTTTGCGCCACTGCGGCAAGGGATAGCAGTGTGCAGGCAGAGAGAAGTAGCGTACGCATGTGTTCTTTTTATTTTTTTTAGGTAGATGAAAATGTATAGATCGTTTTCGTTTATACGGTAACGTTAGGGAGCTTATAGCCATTGTGGTATTGTGCTGCTAACAGTTTGTTGGCGTCGCTATCGGTGAATGTACCTTTGGCGGCATCCCAGTAAACTTTTTTGCCGGTACGATAGGCGATGTTACCCATTTGTGCTGTAGTGGCTACCAGGGCGCCTACCTGAACGGGGGCATGGAGGTCGTCCAGCTTGCGGGATTTTACCACTTCTATAAAATTGGTGGTATGCAGATCCAGGCCGTTGTCTACTGATTTTTGCCGGGTGACTGCCTCCATTTTACCTTTTTCGGGAATCACTTCCCAGCCGCCACGGTCCAGCACGAGGGTACCGTTGTTGCCAATAAATGCGATGCCATGATCACGGCCATAAGGACCGCCATCAATACCGGTGGCTTGTTCCCACTGAATGTTATAATCATCAAATTCGTATACGGTGGTGAGCGTATCCGGTGTTTCGGCTGCATCGTCGGGGTAAGCAAACTTACCGCCTGCTGCCATAATGGATTTAGGCGCGCCGGATTTCATTCCCAGCAGGGCATAATCGAGCAGGTGAACGCCCCAGTCGGTCATGAGGCCACCCGCGTAATCCCAGTACCAGCGGAAGTTAAAGTGAAAGCGGTTTTCGTTGAAAGGTCGGGTGGTAGCGGGGCCCAGCCATGATTTATAATCTACTCCTGGTGGAGGTGTGCCGTCTGGTTTTACCGGAATGGATTTCATCCAACCCATATAAGCCCAGGCTTTTACCAGGCGTACTTTGCCCAGTTTACCGGAATGTACAAATTCGATGGCATCTCTGAAATGTTTTTGGCTGCGCTGCCATTGCCCTACCTGTACGGCGCGGCTATGGTGTTGCTGTGCCGCCACCATAGAACGGCACTCGATGATGGAGTTGCCCATAGGCTTTTCCACGTATACATCTTTACCGGCGGAGCAGGCATCTGTCATTTGCAGGCAATGCCAATGGTCGGGTGTACCAATGATCACCGCATCGATGTTTTTATCTTCCAGCAGCTTACGGTAATCGCTATACGCTTTTACTTTGATGCCTTTCTGCGCCAGTTCCCCTACACGTTTGTCGAGTACGTTTTTGTCTACGTCGCAGAGGGCAACGCATTGTGCTGCCGGATTTTTGAGCATGGCGGTTAAGTCGGCCCAGCCCATGCCATTAATCCCGATGGCGGCGATATTGAGGCGGTCACTGGCAGCTACTGACCTTAGCGGAAATGCCTGCAGTGAGGCGGGGAGGGCGGATACGAGTCCGGCTCCGGCCATCAGCGTGGAAGCAGACTTGATGAAGGTTCTACGGGAATTATTCATGTAATAAAACGTTTTTGTGGAATTGTGGAATTGACAATTAAAAATACAAAATAGGGAAAAAATGGGATGATTTTCGCGAGTTTTTGTCTTTTTCAGGATTATACTGATTTAGATGATTTTCCGGATGTTGTTTTTCAGGATTAAAAAAGATTAGCGAAGACAGGATGAGGATAACCACATCGATCTTCGCTAATCTTTTTAATCTTATAAAATCCCAAAAGCAAAATCGTGAAAATCATCTAAATCAGTATAATCCTGAGAAAGACAACCTTCGCTGCATTATTCTTCTTCGGGTTCTTCGCTGTCGCTACCCAGGCTGAAGTTCATCATCGTTCCCAGCAGGTCGCTGAAGCGGGTTTCATTTTCCACTACTTTTTTGCTGATGAGAGAATAGGACGACAAGCCATGGAGTACAAACTCCATGAGGAGCAGGGCTTCTTTATTATTGGCTTTGGGAAATCTGGCTTTAATCAGTTCCTTGAGACCTTCTACTTTGCTGAGGGTAGCCTCGTATTGTTTGTCGCTGACATCCTGTAATAACTGTACGGCATTACCTTTGTCGAACCACTGAATAACGCTGCGGTAGGGGTTTTCAGTGGGCGCCCCGGCTTTCTTTTTCTTGAAAGAATCGGGGTTGGGGAAATAGAGTGCGAAGAGGGTCCGAATGGCTTTGTCGAGCAGGTTATGTGCTACCTGCAGGGGGCCTTCCTGTTCGCCTTCGTATACGAGTTCTATTTTGCCGGTGATAGCCGGGATGATGGCCTGCAGATCGGCGATCCGCACCTGTGTTTCTTTTTCTTTGTTGATGATGGCACGGCGTTCTCCGGCGCTGACCGCGTTTTCGTAGGCCGCGATAGTGAGACGGGCGGATACGCCACTTTTTTTGTCTACGTATTCACTGGTACGTGCTTCGAAAGACACCTGTTCGATAAGGCGTTTTACCATGTCGGCGATCTGAACTTTGGTGAGCTGATCGTCGTGGATATCGGCTTCCTGTTCGGTGATGAGCAGGGCGTTTTCGATTGTTTTCGGGTAGTGAGTGATGATCTGGCTTTCGATCCTGTCTTTCAGCGGCGTAACGATAGAACCACGGTTCGTATAGTCTTCCGGGTTAGCAGTGAAGATAAACAGGATATCCAGTGGCATCCTTACTTTGAAGCCTCTGATCTGTATATCACCTTCCTGGAGGATATTGAACAGGGATACCTGTATACGTGCCTGCAGATCGGGTAATTCGTTGATCACGAAGATACCGCGGTTGGATCGGGGAATGATACCGAAGTGGATCACTCTTTCATCGGCGTAGCTGAGTTTCAGGTTAGCGGCTTTGATGGGGTCAATATCTCCCACGAGGTCGGCCACGGACACATCGGGGGTGGCCAGTTTTTCGCCATATCGTGCGCTGCTGTGCAGCCATGCGATGGGTGTTTGATCGCCTTTTTCGGCGATCAGATCGCGGGCATAGCGGGACAGCGGATTAAACGGATCGTCATTTACTTCGGAGCCTTCTATGATCGGAATATATTCGTCCAGGAGGTCGGTCATTTGCCGGGCCATACGTGTTTTTGCTTGTCCGCGTAAGCCAAGGAAAAGGATGTTATGCCTGGAGAGCAGGGCTCTTTCCGTATCGGGTATTACCGTGTCTTCATAGCCGATGATACCGGGGAAGGTGCTTTCTTTTTCTTTTAGTTTTTTAATCAGGTTACGTCTGATTTCTTCTTTTACGGATACTGATTTATAACCACTTTTTTTAAGTTCGCCTAGTGTTTTTATGCTTGTGCTCATTGGAAATAATTACGAATTACGAATGAAGCATTACGAATGGTGGATGGCGGATGGTGTGTGATAACACGTCCTTCGTCATTCCTCGTTCGTCCTGCAGTTTAATAGAATTTTCTTTTACCACTTTCAAAATCGCGGAATAGAAATTGTCCCAGTTTATCTGTGCCGGAAAAGAAGGCTTTACCGTTGTTGGTTTCGGTAAATTCCTGAACGAACTTTTGCAGCCATGGATCGGTGGCTACCATGAAGGTAGTAATGGGTATTTTCAGTTTTTTGCATTGTGCGGCCAGGTTGAGGGTACGATTGAGTATTTTCCTATCGAGGCCGAAGCTGTTTTTGTAGTATTGAGATCCAATTTTCAGGCAGGTAGGTTTGCCGTCTGTGATCATGAATATTTGTTTGTTAGGATTGCGCCGGCGGCGGAGCAGGTCCATGGCCAGTTCCAGACCAGCAACGGTGTTGGTATGGAAAGGTCCTACCTGGAGGTAGGGCAGGTCTTTGATTTCTATCTGCCAGGCATCATTTCCGAATACGATGATGTCGAGGGTATCTTTGGGATACCGGGTGGTGATCAGTTCTGCGAGGGCCATGGCCACCTTTTTGGCGGGCGTGATCCTGTCTTCTCCATAAAGGATCATGGAGTGGGAGATATCGATCATCAGGGCAGTAGAGGTTTGTGTTTTGAAGTCGGTTTCTTTTACTTCCAGGTCGTCCTGGCTGATGGAGAAACTGTCTATGCCGTGATTGATTTGCGCGTTGCGGATGGAGGCGGTAATGTCCAGCTGATCTACGCCATCGCCGAATTCGAAGGGGCGTGTTTCGGCATTGAGTTCATCGCCCATGCCTGATTTGCGGACATTATGATTGCCGGTGGCAGACTTTTTCAGTTTGCCGAAAATTTCTTCCAATGCGTTTTTGCGGATGGTTTGTTCTGCTTTGGAAGTGAGTTCCACGGCGCCGTTTTCTTCGTTTTCGCGCAGATATCCTTTGTCTTTCAGCTCTTGTATAAAGTCGCCGATCCCATAATCTTTGTTAGTAAGATTATATTCCTTGTCCAGCTCAGTGAGCCACTGCAGCGCTTCCGAAACATCTCCACTGGTGTAGGTGAGGAGTTGGGTAAAAAGGTCCAGTAGTTTCTGGAAAGGTGGTTTCTTATTTTCGTCCGGGTTGAACCTGGTAAATTGTATTCCTCTCATAGCACGTCTTCTGAATTAAATTTACCACTTTTCGGTTAGAAAGTATACACTGTGGAGTAGAATGCGGAGGGGATCGCCTTCGGCGATTGTCTTTAGCAGGATTTTGATGATTATCAGGATTTTGATGATTTTATTTCTTTTTTTGGAGTGGTATATTCTTCTTTGCTGAAAGCTTTGTGTAAAGGGCAAAGATCATTTTTAGCACACCATAAAATCATCAAAATCATCAAAATCATCAAAATCCTGCTAAAGACAATCGCCGAAGGCGATCTCCTCCGCTGCAATTTCTTGCCCGAAAACTTGCATTTTATCCTGAAAGCAACTACTTTCAATCATCAAAAAAATATTCATATGAAAAAACTGAGAAATGCATTAGTGCTGGCAGGTGGATTAGCAGTTGCATTATTTGCAAAATCTGCGGCTGGACAAGCCAGGGCAGATGCATTGGGCTGGAAGCTGGGAGCGCAGGCATGGACATTCAATCATTTTACATTAGCAGAAGCGCTGGATAAAATGGATAGCTGTGGCATCCAGTACGTGGAAGCTTTTCCGGGCCAGGTGATTGGTGGCGGTATTGAAGGTAAATTTGATTACCACATGTCACCTGATCAGCAGGAAAAGGTGAAATCTTTATTTAAAAAGAAACACAAAGTGCTGGTAGCATTTGGTGTAGTGGTGCCAGGATCCGCGGCCGAATGGCGCATGTTGTTCGACTTCGCCAACAGAATGGGTATTCAGAGCATCACTTCTGAACCTAAAGAAGAAGACCTGGATCTGATTTCTTCTCTGTGTGATCAATACAATATTAAGCTGGCGATCCATGATCATCCAAAACCAAGTCATTACTGGAACCCGGATATCGTGTTAGCCGCTATTAAGGGCAGAAGCAAATTAATGGGCGCCTGCGCTGATATTGGTCACTGGGTACGCTCAGGTCTGGATCCGGTAGAATGTATTAAAAAACTGGACGGTCATATTGTGAGCCTGCATTTCAAAGATCTGAACGACAAATCTCCTGATTCACATGATGTGATCTGGGGTACAGGTGTGAGCCAGATGCCTAAAGTGCTGGAAACACTGAGAAATCAGAAGTTCAAAGGATTATTTTCTGCAGAATACGAGTATAACTGGGATAACAGTGTTCCTGATGTGAAAGCCAGTGCTGCTTTCTGGAGAACAATGGTGTCTAATCTGTAATTAATTACTGGATAATATAGTCCGGAGATAACGGTGATGCTTCACCGGGATCTCCGGATTTTTTTTGTGGGGAGGGGATCGCCTTCGGCGATTGTCTTTACCAGGATTGGGATGATTAGCATGATTTTGATGATTTTATTGCTGTTTAGTGAGATGGTTTCGTAGTGGTTGAAGGCTTCGGAAGAAGGTAGACTTCTCCCGAAGGGGAAAAAATAGCGGGGAGCTTGTGGGAATGGTATGAACAAGGGGAGATGGTAATCAGGTAGACTTCTCCCGAAGGGGAAAAAATGGCGGAGGACTTGCGGGAATGGTATGAACAAGGGGAGATGACCACTCGGCAGGCTTCTTCCGAAGAAAAATTACTGCCGGTATTATCTAAAAAAGGAAAAGCCCATACCATTACTGGTATGGGCTTTTCCTTTTTTAGGCAATGATTACTTAGCAGTATCGTTGGCA
>NZ_DATCVJ010000324.1:0-6451 GCF_036566945.1 Chitinophaga sp.
TTAAAGTCGCCCCGCTTCCAGGCTTGTATGAATTGGGCCCATGCCAGCGGATTAAAGATATTCTGTGGTGGTGGCTGGCCTGCATAGTAGAGGTTCTGAGCCTGTTTGTTGAGGTATTGGTTCACGCCTTCACGCCCATCGATAGGCGTGTAGCGGGCCATGGCACGTAGTCTGGCGTTGTTGGTATTTTTCCGCGCCACTTCATAAGCATCATCCGGGATGTCCATGTTAGCGAAGGCTCGTTCAAATTCTTCTTTCGAGAGATAAGGTTTGATGATAGTTACCGGGAGATAGGTGGTATCTTCTACCATCAGCTGTATCAGCGAGAAACTGTTCCCCTTGATATCCGGCGGCACCCGGTAGTTTTTATGCTTAAAGCCCACTGCGCTGAATGACAGGGTATCGCCTTTGAATACCACGATAGAGAATATACCGGATCTGTTGGAAATGGTACCTCTGCCCTGACCTCTTACCAACACACTAACAGCAGGGATGGCCCGGAGGCTGTCTGCTGTCATGGTAATACCTGAAATCTGAATAACGCTGTCTCTGAATTCCGCGATCTGTGCTTTCAAAAGGAAAGGAGATAAAAGGAATACAATGATGAGTGACAGTATGTAGGATCTTTTCTGATGCATGCCGGCCCTAAGATATAAAAATTTAATTACGTGTTTCCATGCAGTTGATCAGCTGCCCAGAGAAATTGTAAATTAAATCCCAATTGGGTTAACTTTGCTGTCTGGATTCAAAATTAACAACAATTTATGATCACGAAAGAGCAGGTTTTAAAGGCCCTGAGCAACGTAGAGGAGCCAGATCTGGGAAAAGATCTTGTTACGCTGAACATGGTAAAAGATATAGAGATTGATGGCAATAAAGTAAAATTTACAGTCATACTTACCACCCCGGCATGTCCCTTAAAGGACCTGATCCGGAACGCCTGTGTGAATGCTATTCATATGATAGTGAGCAGGGATGCGCAGGTAGAAGTGGTGATGACAGCCAATGTGAGCACCAAAAGAACGAGCGGACAGGGTGTATTGTCCAATGTGAAGAATATTATAGTGGTGGCTTCTGGTAAAGGAGGCGTGGGCAAATCCACTGTGGCAGCTAATCTTGCCCTTGCATTGGGCAGAGATGGCGCAAAAGTGGGGCTGATGGACGCAGATATTTACGGTCCTTCCGTTCCTATCATGTTCGGTGTACGTGGAGAAAGACCACTGATGGTGAATGTAGACGGAAAAGGCATGATTCAGCCGATTGAGAAATTCGGTATCAAGGTAATGTCTATTGGTTTACTGATCGATGAAAGACAAGCAGTTGTATGGCGTGGACCTATGGCCAGCAGTGCATTAAAACAGTTTATTACAGATGTATACTGGGATGAACTGGATTACCTGGTGATCGACATGCCTCCCGGCACTGGTGATATCCACCTAACCCTTGTACAAACCGTACCTGTTACCGGTGCAGTGATTGTTACCACCCCGCAGGATGTGGCGCTGGCAGATGCTAAAAAGGGTATCTCCATGTTCCAGGGATCACAGATTAATGTGCCTATTATCGGATTAGTGGAAAATATGGCCTATTTCACGCCAGCAGAGCTGCCGGATAACAAATATTACATTTTTGGTAAAGAAGGCGGTAAACGTCTGGCAGAGGAACTTGAAATACCTTTCCTCGGACAGATACCGCTGGTACAAAGCATCCGCGAAGGCGGCGATGCCGGTGTGCCTGCTATGGCCGGCGATGAAAAAATTATCCGTAAAGCATTCCTGGATGTTGCCGGCGCCGCTGCCCGCAGTATCGCTATGCGTAATGCCAATATAGCACCGACTAAGATTGTTGATATTATTGTTTAGCATAAAGCGAAAAGCATAAAGCAAAAAGCTATCGAAGCGAATGACCGATGCGGAAAATCATACTTGCTGAGATCATTCGCTTCGATAGCTTTTTGCTTTATGCTTTTCGCTTTCACCTCCACAAACATGTATACGCCAAAACTCACCAGGGAAACCAACTGGGATACTATTGCCACTTTTATCAGAGACAATGGATTTGGTTTGCTGATCAATGTAGATGATGCCGGTGTACCCCACGCCACACATATTCCCATGACGCTGGTGGAAAAAACACCGGGTACCTTTGTGCTGCATGGGCACATCGCCCGGATTAATCCGCAATGGGAGTATTTCAGCAAGGGCGATACCCTGGCTGTTTTCTCCGGACATCATGCCTATATTTCTTCTTCCTGGTATGAAAAAGAAAAAATTCCTACCTGGAATTATATGGCCGTACATATTCATGGTCAAATCAGGATACAGGACGAAGCGGAAATGGTAGCCGCGCTGGGCTCCCTGATGGATCATTATGAAGCGGCATCTGCCTGCCCGGTACACATCACCGATATCGACGATAAAACATTGCAGAATAATGTAAAAGCGATTGTGGGATTTGAACTCAGCATCAGAGACGTGAATGCCAACTATAAGCTTAGCCAGAATAAAAAGGATACCGATTATTACAGTGTAATTGCCCATTTACGGGCATTAGGGGATGAAAATTCTCTGCGCGTGGCAGCAGAAATGGAAGCGCGCCGGACAGCAGAAAAATAGCCGAAATATTTTGTATTGTGTTGACGCGCGTAATCGCAAAAAGGAATATCTTTAGTTTATCTTCCTCATAAAAATAATGTTGGTAAACCACAGCTACCACAGTGAATATTAAGAGTTGTTTTCAATTACAGGTAATCATAATATGTTTACAGCAGCGTCAATGCTTAAGTTTTACTTAACTTTGCGCCCCAAATTAACCGACTATGAATCGACAGGAATTGGTGAATCTGATTAAGGAAAAGCAGTCATACCTCTGCGTAGGACTGGATACAGACATACAAAAGATTCCAAAGCACCTGCTTTCTCATGCAGATCCGGTGTTTGCCTTTAACAAGGCGATTATTGATGCTACCAAAGATCTTTGTGTGGCATACAAGATTAATACGGCCTTTTACGAAAGTATGGGGATCCGCGGCTGGGAAAGTTTACAACGTACGGTAGACTATATCCCTTCCGGTATTTTCACTATTGCCGATGCCAAACGTGGTGATATCGGTAATACCTCTACCCAATACGCCAAAACATTTTTCGAAACGTATAAGTTTGATTCCGTTACCGTGGCACCTTATATGGGTAAAGACAGTGTAGAGCCTTTCCTGCAGTTTTCTGAAAAATGGGCTATCCTGCTCGGACTTACCTCCAATGAAGGTAGCCAGGATTTCCAGATGCAACAGATCGGCGACGAATTCCTGTTTGAAAAAGTGCTGAAAGCAGGCATGGAATGGGGTACCCCTGATAACCTGATGTTTGTGATAGGCGCTACGCAATCCAGCCAGCTGGGTTATATCCGTAAACTGGTGCCGGATCATTTCTTCCTGGTACCTGGTGTAGGTGCGCAGGGAGGCAGTCTGGAAGAAATTTCCACACAGGCCATGAATAAGGATTGCGGGTTGCTCGTAAATGCCAGTCGCGCAATTATTTATGCCGGTAATGGAGATGATTTTGCGGTAGATGCCAGAAATGTAGCCCTGAAATATCAACAGGAAATGGCAGGATATCTGAATAAGATTGTTGCGGCGGTATAAAGAAATTACGAATTTCAAATTACGAATTACGGATTTGTGCGTAGATAGAAGCAGATGCTGATCACAGCGTTTACTATCTACGCACAAATCCGTAATTCGTAATTTGAAATTCGTAATTCTTCACTTAAACACGGCGTTTTTCACGGTCCACCAGGCTTTTATGTCAAATATCAGCCTGCCTGCCTTCACTGCCGGATCTGTGTTTACCAGTGAAACTGCCTCCAGACTGTCTTTACAATTCATAATAAAAATACCGCGAAGATCTTCATCGTTGTCAAAAGGACCTGCCACCAGAATTTTGCCGGCATCGGCCAGCAGCCGGATATTGGCGAGATGACCTTCCTGGATTTTTGCTGCAACCGTAGAATCCTGGTTACGATGAGGGCCCTTCCGCAGAAAAACCATCCAGTATTTTTTTAATTCAGGATTAGCGCCTGATTTGACTTTTGGGGGGAGCACACGGAGTGCAACGGATTGTAATGGTGTGGGGTGAAACGATAACATCACAATGACTAAGAATCCCAATAGCAAAAGCGCAGGTATAACTTTGCTTGCCATAGCTCTCTAATTTGATTGAAAGGTACTAACTTGTCACGAATTAACACGTTTGTAACAGCGAAGATTTTGCAGGACCCTGCATTATTGCTGCGGCCGGGGCAGCCTTTCACCCCCAATTTTTTACACGCCTTCTTCTTCCCGCAGTTCCGTAATTCGTAATTTCTTATATTGGGTATTAAACCTGTAGTTAATGCAACAAGATCTGTTTCAATCACCTGATTATTTTGGTGTAGACGCTTTGCTGAAGGAAGAACACCTGTTGGCCCGCGATGCGGTGAGGCAGTGGGTCAAAAAAGAAATATCTCCTATTATCGAAGACTATTGTCAGCGGGCCACATTTCCCACACAAATTATCGAGGGGCTGGGAGAACTGGGTTGTTTTGGACCCACTATTCCAACAGAATATGGCGGCGGCGGAATGGATCACATCTCCTACGGACTCATGATGCAGGAACTGGAACGCGGTGACAGTGGTGTCCGTTCAACTGCTTCGGTGCAGGGATCGCTGGTGATGTACCCCATTTTTACTTTTGGCAGCGAGGCACAGAAACGGAAATTTCTTCCTAAACTGGCTACAGGAGAATTGATGGGCTGCTTTGGTCTCACGGAACCGGATCATGGTTCTAATCCGGCCGGCATGATCACCAACTTCACAGATGATGGCGATCATGTAATCCTGAATGGTGCCAAAATGTGGATATCCAATGCTCCGTTTGCAAATATTGCAGTCGTATGGGCGAAAGATGAAGCCGGCGTTATCCGCGGTATTATTGTGGAAAGAGGTATGGCCGGGTTTACCACCCCTGAAACCAAAGGGAAGTGGAGTTTGCGTGCCAGTGCTACCGGTGAACTGGTTTTTGATAATGTAAGAATACCGAAAGAAAATATATTGCCTGATGCCAAAGGATTGAAAGGGCCGTTATCCTGCCTTTCCTCCGCGCGTTATGGTATCGCCTGGGGTGCCATAGGTGCGGCGATGGATTGCTACGATACAGCCCTCCGTTACGCGAAAGAGCGTATTCAGTTTGGTCGCCCCATTGGTGGTTTTCAGCTAACGCAGAAAAAGCTGGCAGAAATGATCACTGAAATCACCAAAGCGCAGTTGCTCAACTGGCGCCTGGGTGTATTGAAAAATGAGGGAAAAGCTACGCCTGCACAAATTTCCATGGCTAAACGTAATTCCTGCGAAGTAGCGGCTAATATTGCCCGCAGTGCCCGCACCATTTTAGGAGGCATGGGCATTACCGGCGAATTTTCCGTGATGCGCCATATGATGAACCTCGAAAGCGTAATGACCTACGAGGGTACACACGAAATACATTTACTGATCACCGGTATGGATGTCACCGGATTCGACGCATTTAAATAGCTGTTAGCTTTTAGCTGTTAGCTATTAGGACTGCAGCGGAGGGCGGTTTCCTGGCGCAACTGAATGCCAGTATGCCCTGCTGCTTGCAGATCTGCTTAAATGGAAATATCTTGTTGCCAACTCGGGAATAAAAAATGAACAAACTATTATTGGCAGGTATCCTGCTATGGACAACTGCGGTGAGCGCGCAGCAGAAGCCTGCCCTGCAACTCGTGGCCTGCGAAGGCAAAGCACAGGGTACCTATTACATTGTCAAATATTTATCTGCAGATACTACTTCCCTGCAGCCACGTATAGATTCTATCTTCCGGGTGATTGATCAATCACTGTCTTTGTACAAACCGGGTTCTGTTATCAATCGTTTCAATGAAACCGGTCAGGTACAAATGGATGAACATATGCAGGCGGTGATTCAGAAAGCCTTGTTCACCAATAAAGTCACTGCCGGCCTGTTTGATATCACCGTTAAACCACTCGTATACCTGTGGGGATTTGGGGTGAACAAACCTTCTTTTAAAGGAGTGCCGCCGCCGGATAGCATCAATGCAGCGATGTCGTATATTGGTTCACGTTATCTCCGGGTAAAAGGTGACCAGCTGTATGCGACAAAGAAAGGCGTGCAAATAGATTGTAATGGTATTGCGCAGGGATATACGGTAGATGTGCTGGGTAATTTTCTGACGGCACAGGGTATTGATAATTATCTGGTAGATGTGGGTGGGGAATTATGTGCTAAAGGACACAATCATCAGCATAAGGTCTGGAGTGTGGGAATAGAAAGGCCGTCGCCCGGGGATACTACTTATGAGCCGGTGCAGGGACTGGTGCGGTTGCCGGACAAAGGAATTGCTACCAGTGGTAACTATCGCCGCTTTTTTGATCAG
>NZ_DATCVJ010000325.1:0-2723 GCF_036566945.1 Chitinophaga sp.
ATTTTTATCAAGATGCAAAGAGAGACTATAAAAGACAAAAAGCCATTACGCAATCGGGAAAACGATTTACGCAATGAGGAATTATTTATTTATCCACAAAAGCAACCCTTTTGACCATTCCCGCGCGGGTTAGTCCGGGCCTGTGAAAGACCCGGATAACCTACACAAAAGACATGCAGCGTCCTGCGCCCGTTAAAGGCGGTACGTAACAAGGTATAAGCGCTTAACAAATGCTTTGAGAGGTTTACCTGAGTTTACAGGTGGGCAGGACTAAAATGACCACGTAAGATTTTTACTGCAGTTCCGATCTGGTTCTTTACCGTTTGAATACTGGTATTCATTTCTGCGGCTATTTCCTTATGACTTTTCTGGTCATAATGTCTTAAACGGAAGGCGGTAGAGGATTTAGGTGGTACTTTCTTTTTCAGGGCGGAATTCACCATGAAAAAGATCTCTTTGCTTTCCAGTGGATCATTGGGCAGAAATGCTTCTTCGGGAATTACGCTGGTAAACTTCTTGTCCCGGGTAATTTTGTTGAGGCAGCGATTACGCACGCTTGCATACAAATAACTCTTCATAATCGAGGCCCTGTCGCGGTTCTGATAATTAGCATCAATTTTCAGAAACAATTTCTTCTGCCAGAAATCGATAAAAAACTCCTGCACAAGATCTTCTGCCATATCCTGGTCTTTTAGCATGTCTGTAGACAACGTCATCAGAATACCATGATACTTGCCATACACTTGTGTAAAAGCTTCGGCACTACCTTCTTTTAGCAGTTCCAGGAGGACTGCATCTTGGTTGTTGTGTTGCATTCTCATTTCCTTTTTGAGAGACTGGTTTAGGAAAAAAATTACCTGATTTTTTAAGTTGTACGGTTTCAGAAAATTACTTTTCTACTGGTTTAACACGGTGGTTGAAAGTGGTTTATTTTGCATCCCCTCTTTAAAACTTAACTTAAAAGTAATGTTATAAAACGAGTGAACTGGTTAAGCAGTTGTTAAGCACGAATGTTTTAAAAATGGTAAGAATCACGCCCATGGCCGATCATATGAAATTATCGCCTGTTAACAAACAAACATAATGTAACCGAATGGTTACATTTAAAAAATCCCCTCTACAGGGGGCGTAATTGACGGGAATAAAAAAAACCGGAGATAAGTAGTACCCCTACCTATATCCGGTTCCTATTTAAAAATAAACTTATGGTTTTAGAAAATCGCCGTCTATTATTAACAGCTTCACGCCCGCATCGGTAACAGAACGATGAGAACTTAATTCATCAGATACCACATAACTCATACCTGCAGACAATTCAAAATTTTCTCCGTTCTCCAACTCGCTGATGAATGCGCCTTGTAAACAGTGAACGATATGTCCTTTCTGACACCAGTGATCAGCCAGATAACCAGGTGAATACTCTACGATTCTTATTCTAAGTCCCGGCAGCTGCAATGTTTGCCACCAGGCCGTTCCGCTTTCTCCGGGATGAATTGTTTTTTCTATGGCCGACCAGTCTATGGTCTGGAACGGAATATTGGCGCTCATAGCAACAGGTTTTAACGTAAACGGGTATACGCTTCTACAATTTCGTGATTTACATTCAGGCTATCAATCTTTTCTATACCACGTTGTATCAGTGTATCATTTTGCAGCGTAAGGGTGAAAGAAAAATGTTTATCTTCCCAGCCTCTGAAACTGCAATACTGCAGATGCTCTTCATACTTATCACCCGTTAAGGTATAAGTACCCGCCCCGGCACTAAAGGCTGCCGTTGCACTGTCACTTCCCTTTGACAGGTCGTGGCTAAAAAAAGAGAAATGACTGCCATTAAACATTTTGATCATTTCGTTTGGCTTCCCTGGTACGGGATACGTAGTACTGGTATCACCATTTTTAATCATCTTACTATAGGCTAATTTCCAGGTACCTGTAAGGGGCAGTACCTCTGTAGTGGCTACTGTTGCTTTCTTTTCTCCGCAGGAAGCAAGGGTACAGGCAATAATACCAATGGCAACCGGTAATCGTAGATTCATATCAGTTAGTATTTAAGTGAAAACGTGATTAAGTCGGGATGCTACATAATTTCATCTGGCCGGAATACAAGGTTAATCAAAACATTTTATATTTAAAATACATGGGCAAAACAAAGGGGATAACAGCCGGCCGAATGCTGTTCTTTCCTGCAAAAAATATTACGAATACCATCTATCATATTTACCCAATAAAAGGGCCCTGCCATTCACATAATTTGCGGATGAACCCTTAAGTTTACAACCTCAAAAGTACACTATGTCCCCTGCCCTTATAACCCGACTACTGTCGGGCCTTCTGTTGCTCTCCTTATCGGCCAGCAGCCAGCAACAGATCCCCGAAAAAAATATTCCGGCCATACGATCCATTGATCCGGCTGATACAGATTTCTCCGACCTCCAAAGCATCAAAGCCGCTATCGGTGATGCGCGGATTGTAATGTTGGGAGAACAAACCCATGGCGAAGGATCTACTTTTCTAGCCAAAACAAGACTGATAAAATACCTGCACGAACAGTTGGGTTTCACGGTACTTGCGTTTGAAAGCGGCTTTTATGATGTTTCCCGCATTTGGGAAAACACCCTCCATGGCAACACTTTCAAACAGGAAATTCCCGGTAGCCTGTTCTATATGTATGCCGGCAGTAAACAAATGATTCCTTTATTCGATTATATCCAGTCTAAAGTGAA
>NZ_DATCVJ010000326.1:0-11675 GCF_036566945.1 Chitinophaga sp.
TACAACCTTTCTAGTGCCCAGAACTGGATTCGAACCAGCACACCCTTGCGAGCGCTGCGACCTGAACACAGTGCGTCTACCAATTTCGCCATCTGGGCAACTGATATCGTGTCAGGGATTGCAAATATACACACCTATTTCTTTTCTCCAAAAAAAATCTAAAACTAACGTAAATGGCTATATTAATAATTGTAGATGAAGCCGAAAGAGGTGATACTAAAGGGCATGGCGCCCTTGGCTACGAGGTATAAATCATGCACACCTTCTGCATGTCGCAGGTTACCGATTAACTTCAACGCATAGGTACTATCACCTGTATACGGAATTTCCAATGTCCCGATAATTTTTCCTTTGGGCTTGTCGATGCGGAACTCAAGACGGGCATTACTCTTTTTATGCTCGGAAGCTACTTCTACCCGGAAGCCTATCTCTCCTAAACTTAAATTTACCTGCGCAAAACTCAGATAGCTCCCCTCCTTCATCTGAAACTCTGTTGCCCGATTCCCCTTTTTAGCCGGCGGCACAGCTGTCTGCCCATAAACAGACAAATGCACGCAAACAAAAAACAGCAATATCATCAGCCTCATAAGGTTAGGATAGGTTTCTTCTTCTCTTTTTTATTTAGGGACAGGAATAGCTGCTCCCGGTGATAAATTAATAATAAATATCATAAAATTAAGGAATTATGTAATATTATCGCAAAATAATAACATGAACTGATGAAAATCAGTCGGCCGCGTGATACTTATCATGAATGGAGCAATGCCGCTAAGTTACCTTTACTAAACGGTCAAACATTATAGTCTACCGTTTGTTAAAGCATAAAAACTGGAATCATGGAACAAGCATTAATGACGTTAAGTCAATACCACGGAGCACCGGCAGTAACAATTCTTCTTTCTACACATAGAACCCATCCCGATAATAAACAGGATGCCATCAACCTGAAAAAACTGGTAGTGGAAGCCGAAACACGGCTATACGAAACCTTCGACAAAAGGGAAGTATGGCCTGTACTGGACAAAATTAAAGCGGCGGAAGCAGACATCAATCACGATTATAACCTGGATAGCCTCACCATTTTTGCCAATACCGATGGGGTGCAGGTGGTAAAACTTCCCGTTCCAACTACAGACCGGGTGGTAATTGGCGACCGGTTTGAGGTACGGCCACTCCTGAAAGCATTACAACAACAGGAACATTATTATATCCTCACCATTGCACGCCAGAAAATCAGGCTGCTGGAAGCTTATAACGATACCCTGGTAAGGGAGATTCATAATGCCGACTTCCCCTTCGCCAACGAGTATTTCACCAAAGACCCCATGAAACTGCAACAGGATTCCATTGTAGATGACCTGCTGAAAGAATATTTCAATGTGGCCGATAAACAATTCAAAAAATATTATCACGAAAATCCACTCCCCGTAGTATTGCTGGGCGACACTAAAAGTATTGCCTACTACCAGGAACAAATGGATATCAAAAATATTGTAATGGCTACTGCCGCCGGCAGCTACGACGATACCAGCAGCCACGAAATACTGAAAGTAACATTCCCGCTGGTACAGCAACATTTAGCCGACAAACAAACCGCCGCACTGGAGGCGATCGGTCAGGCACAATCTAAACAACGCCTGCTGGTAGACCTGGGAGATATTTACCGGGCAGCAGAAAGCGGTGCAGCAGACACCCTCTACCTGGAAAAGAACTATTTCTACCATGGCACCATTGAAAATGGCACCATCACGGAATCCAATAACCCTGGTGCGGAAGACGTTTCTCTCCCTATCATCGACAGCATACTCCAGAAAGGTGGTAAAGTGGTTTTCATGGATGAAAATACACTGAACACCTACCAGGGCATCGCACTGGTAACAAGATTTTCATAAGCTTACTTCTTCATACACAAAACAAAAGCCCGCTGCGAGAACGTAGCGGGCTTATTTCGTAGCGTTATAGCGTTAAATATTAAATACCAGCCAGTCTTGCGTAGATTTCTATCATCCCCGCTTGTCCCAGCAACTCCTTTTCCGGGCGATTACCCAGCATTTGAGTGCTGCTGTCGCGATCATGCCACCACACTTTATCTGCGTATTCCTGCATAGCGTTAATATACTTTTTGTTGCTATCAGCTTTATACAATGCCTCATAACCTCTCAGCAGCACTGCATTAAACCAATAGGAGGAATGAAAACGACCCTGTCTGAAAAACCGCTGATACCCACCCTCGGCAATATGCTGTGCCTCCCTTAAATACTGTACATTCCTGGTAATATGATACAGCTTTACATTGGCTTCCAGCATCGTGCCGGTGTTATAAGTATACGCCGCCGAGTCAATACGATTGTTTTCTGCAGGCTTCAGCGCATCCCAATACACACCATCTTCACCACGCAGATATCTGTTTACCCAGTTATACAACATCCTCGCGGTATCGAGATAAACTTTCTTATGCGTGGCATCATACAATTGCAACGCCAGTAATATAGCCGGACCATTGGAACAGGTATTCTTGGTGGTCTTATCCCCTTCTTTCCAGTACAACCCGCCGCCACTCACGGTATCGTAGCCTGTCATCATAAAACGATAAATCTCCGCTCCTTTCTCCAGGTACCATTTCTTACCCGTTCTCGTATAGGCGTCCAGGTAGGCAATGCCAATCCATTGATTGTCGTCATAATAACGATCTTCCCTTCTTTCTTTCACCACATAAGAGGCATATCCCGGTGCGGGTGGAATCGGATCATAATACTGATTAATAGCCGCTACCACCGGCGACATATACGATTTGCCGGGATATAATTTTTCCATTTCATTGGCCGCTTGTATCAGACCACAAAGGCCCCACAGGTCGGCATGCAAATTATGATTCTGGTTACGGTCGCTGGTTTGAATATATAAACCGGTTTTGCGCTCATACAAATACTGGTCAACTGCCTTTTGTAACAGGGTTGCCCGTTGCTTATTGCCCTGGGCATATAACCCACCGGCAACAAGCAAACACCATAAGATAACAGTCGTCCTTTTACGCCCCATCACGCTCATATTCGTTACTTAATCAATCCCATACTTTTAAGTTTGGCCACAGCTTCTATCACCATAGCGCCACTCAACTGCGTGGTCAGATCACTGCTGGGCGCAAGGGTGGTCCAGTCTTTATTAAATAATACCTGCGGACGGGTAGTGCCCTTCTGCCATAAAGTTTCTGCATTCAACTGCAGGAAATTGGCATACCGGGAAGCATCCGTACTGCTAAGACTTCCATCTGTAATCAGTAACATCAGGTAACGCACCAATACTCCTTTAAACAAACCAGCGTCACCGGCGCCTTCGTCCTTCAGGATGTTGGCATTGGTAAACCCGCCACCCAGCGTATTATTAGCTGTTTTCAAAGCATCATTGAGGTAAATGCTTTGCCCGGTGAGTTTATACAACTCCACACCAGCACCAATGAAAACGCCCTGGTTATAGGTGAAGTTCCAGTTTTTGGTAACCTGCCCGCTGCCATCCTGGTTGATACCATCCCAAACAAGACCGCTCACAGGATCTACCAGCGTACTCTTTTGCCAATCGTATATTTTCTTTGCCCAGGCAATATCATCCGCATTCTGGGTAAGACCGTACATTCTGCAGGCGATAATACAGGCAGGCGCATTGGCCGGCGTATTTTTATAGTTTTTGGCTTTGTCTTTATTCCAGTGAATACCGCCACCCCAAACATCGTCCCAGCCACCTTTGATATCATTCCACAGTAATATGGCTACATCCTTGTAACGGGTATCACCGGTAGCCTCGAAAGCGCGTAAACAGGCCAGGTTCATCCACTCCATGTCATCATAGAAGTAATTGATGTAAGTGCCGCCATTCTTTACCTTCATGCCTGCCAGCAAATCATCCATCCGGGATTTAATGGCGGGATCATTTTTACGTATGTACGCATCCGTTAGTACGTCCAGCGCATGCGCATTGGGCCAGTAATTAAAGGTGGTACCACCGGCACTGTTCTGATTAAAATATTTCTCAGGATTCCAGAAATTACTAATCACCCCCTGTGTAGCCGAATCAGCTATCTGTGGCCAGTTATACGCATAACGTTCTTTGCCCGCGCCCGGACCCGGGCCATCATCTACAGGTTCTTTCAAACATGCAGTGAAGGCCAGGGAGAGCATTAATATAGAATACCGTACTATCTTCATGGCTATAATTATTTGACGATTATTTCGTGCGTGTAGTTCTTATCAGTAGTGAAGTATACATTGATATCACAGTTCTTGGTATCTGCTTCTGTGGCAAATTTGTAGCAATATCCCCACTGGTCATTACCCGCAATTGGACGCAGTTCCCAGAAACTCAATGCGGTGGCGGCAGTAGGACGATTATTATCGCTGTTCGCACTACCAAACCATTCTTCGCCTGCATTACCATCACTATCCTTAACGGCTAAACGGAATTTATAACGCTCGTCACGACCCCATGATTCCTGTTTGAAAGTAATCAGCTGATTTTTGATACTCCAGGTACCATTGCCCACATAACTGATTTCAAATAAAAACTTGTTCAGCGGTGCAAACCAAAGCCCTACGGTGGTCAACTCGGTCACAGTAGCAGCCGCATTGTTGAAGTCCAAACGTAAACGGTATACTTTCGTACCGGCAGTCTGCTCTCCTTCTCCCCCTTCTTTTACCGCTGTTCCCAGTATGGAGTAAGTAGTAGGCGTGCCTGTGTTTCTGCTGGCAAAATGATATTTACCATTTTTGAGAGAGGTATAAATTTCATATACTCCGGGCGCAGTGGATTTCATCTTCAGCGCTTTCGATAAATCATCACCCACTTCTGTAGCTGTACCGGTCAGGTATACATCGGTAGGAATTTCTGCAAAACCATTAGGTCTTTCTACTTCAATCAGTTTGCTTTCCGCTGCCTTCTGGATATTATATCCCTTAGAAGCCAGTACCGTCCATTTCAACTTACCGGTAGACAGCGATGCAATGCCTGCTTTACCAGCAATGCTGTTCAGGTCTTTATGCGATAAGGTGAGCTTGTTCTGTACGCCACCACCATCGGAGGAATATTTGGCAACAGGATTGGAAAAATCACCATTTTCTTTATCAAAAGCGACTTCATAGATCACCAGTGAACCATCTTCTGCACGGGCCTGATCCCATTCAAAGCTCAGGGTGGCGCTGGTGGCAGGTTGCAGCTTAATGTATTTATTATCCAGCGGTGCGGTGAGTTTCGCTACCGGCTGCATATTGGTATTGAGTGTGTAGTCTTTTTTACAGCTAAACAATATAACACTCAGTAAGATGATTAAATATTTTTGCATGTTATTACAGTTTTAGGTGGAAGGATTACCAATCTTGGTTTTGTGAAAGATTTTTATTCTGATCGCGTTCAATGGTAGGTACAGGCCACAGGTAATGTTTGGGATTGGTAAACAACCTGTTTTCTACGATGATATATCCGTTGGCATCTTTATTAAATGCACCGGAAGTAACTTTAATACCTCTTACCGGTCTGTTCATCACTACTTCTGCCGTTTTCCAGCGACGGATATCCAATATGCGCAGCCCTTCAAACGCAAATTCAGCACGTCTTTCACGGCGGATCACTGTTTGTAGTTGTGACTGGCTCAGTGCTCCATTAAACTGGGTAGCACCTGCATCTGAAAATCCTGCACGGATGCGCAAAGGTTGAATGGTCTGATTCCATACGGCGGCGGTCATCTGCCCCAGTTCATTCTTTGCTTCTGCATACATCAGCAATACATCGGCATAACGGATCAGGATCAGGTTCAAACCGGAAGCATAGTTAGTAGCATTACGGTCGTAATATTTATAGAAGTAATAACCGGTGGGTGATGCACCCTGATCATCTACTGTATTGGTAGCTGGTGTAGATCCCGGTTTGGTCAGAATCGTTTGTACGTTACCGCTAAAGTCTGTCACCGTAGAGCCATCATGCAAAATAGTCGCTTCGAAACGTGGATCACGGTTGACGTAAGGATTGTTTTCATCATATCCGGATCCTGCCTCTCCAATCGCTTTACCATTGGTCATGATGTAATCATTTACCAGGTCCTGCGTAGGTACCAGCACACTTCTCAGTGCGGCAATGGTTTGCGGCATGAAACTACGTTGTTTGTCGTACGTTCTGGCGCCACCGTATTGGAGGTCCAGGATTACCTCGCTGTTGTATTCATTGGGAACGGTAAACAGGTTCCTGTAACTGCCAAAGAGTGCGTAAGTACCGTTGTCAGTTTTATTCATCAGCTGCTCACAATCGGTCACCACTGCCTGCCATTCGCTGCGGAACAGGTGTACACGGGCACTCAGCGCCACGGCGGCACCACGGGTAACACGGCCACGGTCATTCTGCGACTGCTGCACATTGGTAGGCAGGTCTTTCTGAATATCCGCCAGCTCGGTCAACACAAATTGCTGAATCGTATTTTTGTCAGTGCGGGCAATAGTACGTGACTGATCAATCGTAATCAGATCTGTATAAAAAGGTACATCGCCATACCAGGCACTCAGCTGAAAATAAGCATAGGCGCGGATAAAACGGGCTTCTGCGATGATACGGCTTTTCAGTCCGGCATCCATATTGGGTACCCGGTCTATATTGGTTGTAATGGTATTACAACGACGGATAGTAGTATAATAATACGACCAGGTATCTACTACACGGCCGTTGGCCGCATCATAACCACCATTGGCAATCGCATTGACATTCAGTAATCCACCACCACTATTATAACCATTATCGCTCAGGGCTTCATCTCCAAAGAAATAATCATCCTTTGAAAGGTGCTCATAACAAGCGGTTAATGCATCCAGTGCATCCTGTGAATCACGCCAATAGGCTGTTTCGGTAAACTCGCGCGTCATGGGCTGGTCCAGCTTACGACAGCCAAACAATCCTGCGGCGACTAATATTGATAAGATTAATTTCTTCATAACAATGATTGTTTAGGCATCAAAACTTTACATCCAAACCAAAAGCGAAGGTGGCTGCGTTGGGATAATTACGTCCGGCAATGGCGTTGTAATTATTCATATTCAGCTTGTCATCGAACTGCGTAAACTCAGGATCTACGCCCAGTTCACGAAATCGTTTAGGCATAATCGTTATCAGGTTCTGGCTGGTGAAATATACCCGTGCACCCTGCATACCCGCTCTTTTCATTAAGGAAGCAGGCAGGTTATATCCTACCTGGAAATTTTTCAGACGCAGGTATTTGGTATCAAACAACCAGTAATCAGAGTAAGCAAAGTTGTTGGCATCCGCAGAGCCGATCGTCAAACGTGGATAGGAAGCGCCGGGATTGGTAGGCGTCCAGCGGTCCAGGTGCTGCACCATGGCGTGGTCTTCGTTGTTATGGAAGGCTTCCACAATATCACCACGCATGAACTGTTCTCTTTTACCCACCCCCTGCCAGAACATGGTAAGGTCAAAGTTTTTCCAGCTTACATTATAGGTAAAGCCGAAAGTATAGCGAGGGAATGGATTACCAAATACATAACGATCATTTTCGTCGATCACACCATCCTTGTTACGGTCAATGTATTTCACATCTCCCGGCATTACCTGCTGGTTGTAGGCAAACGGTACTTTAGGCGCATTCTTTAAATCATCCAGGTTCTGGTACAAACCATCGGATTTATAACCATAGTAAGAGGAGATCGGAAATCCTTCTTTAATAATAAAGCTCACATCAGATCCGCGAACAGATTCCTGTCCGAATTTAATCACTTTGTTCAGGTTATCAGAGAGATTGAAACCAAAGGTGTGATGGAAAGCACCGGTGTTGGCCCGATAAGCCAATGCCAGCTCCCATCCTTTGTTATTTACCTTACCCACGTTTTCCAGCGGAGCCGCCGTACCGGCAGTTCCTGGTGCTGTCTGGAACAGGTAAATACCATCGGTCATCTTACTAAAATAATCGAAAGACGCGGTTAACCTACCTTTGAAGAAATCTGCATCTACACCATAGTTGCTCATAGTAGAGATTTCCCATTGCAACAGGTCATTATACGTAGAGAAAGTATTTCCGGGGGCAATAGAATTATTAAAGGAATAGTTAGCGTTAGCAATGGATACTCTCGACAGGTAGTTGAATCCACCTATGTTAGAGTTACCCACCTGTCCCCAGGAATAACGAAGTTTGAAATTACCGATCCTGTCTTTCACCTCCTGCATAAAGGCTTCATCTGTCAGTCTCCAGCCCAGTGAAAACGCCGGGAAGAACTGCCAGCGATGACCCGGTGCCAGCTTGGAAGAACCATCATAACGCCAGGTAATTTCCGCCAGGTATTTATCATTGTACGCATAGTTCAACCGGCCAAACAGGGAGTTGAGTGCATACAGATTTGGATTACGTAAATCGTTGTAGGTGCCTATGTCTTTGTAATCGTAGGTACCGTCCGGCTTTGGAATATAATTACCACCAATCGCCCAGTCGGCGTCGAGATTAGTAGTACCATAACGGGTAGCTCTAAAGCCATAGTTTTCATCTATCGCATCACTACGCACACCTACCTGTCCCTTTACATAATGCTTGTTAAAAGTATTTTCATACTCCGCCGTGGCATATACGTTTGTCGTCAGATCTTTGTATTCATCTTGTTGCGCCTGGTTATACAAAGGCGGTGTAGCCGTGGTATAATAAGGAGCGTAGGTAAATTTATTAATGCGCTGGTTGTTGTTATCAATGTTATAAACACCAGAGGCATTCAGGTTAATCCTGAAGTGATCGACCGGCGTGATCACCACATCCAGTCCTCCCATGAGGTTGTCGATGGTTCTTTGATTAAATCCTCCTTCTGCGAGCAATGCAATCACACTGTTGCTGGTGAGACTAGGTACCACCCAGTTACCCAGTGAATCTTTCACTGCGTTGGTACGTGGTACGCGCATGGCATCCCGCATCAGGAAACCGATGTCAGATACCTGGTTGCGGTAGGTAGAACGGGTATAGGCTGCGTTGGCATTTACCTTTACATACTTACTAACGTCAACGGATACGTTCAAACGGGCATTATATCTTTTGTAATAAAAATCCTGCGGTACATATTTATTCTGCAGCATATTACCCTGATCTACATAACCCATGGAAAACAGGTAGCTGCTGCTTTTGCCGCCGCCGGTTAAACTTAAGCTATGGTTTTGCTGTGGGGTATACTTACGCAGCATTTCATGCAGCATTGCAGGTTCAGAACCACGGTCGTGCCAGTATTGAATATTTTCTGGTGTGTACTGCGGCGTTTTACCGGAGTTCACCAGCGCTTCATTCTTCAGGGTCATGTACTGCCATGCTTCCACGTTGCGTGGCAATGTGGTGGGCGTTTGCCAGCCATACATACCATTGTACTGTATAGAAGGGCGTTCATCTTTCTTACCTTTTTTAGTAGTAATATAGATCACCCCATTAGCCGCCTGCGAGCCATAAATAGCAGCAGAAGCGGCATCCTTTAATACAGAAATGGTTTCTACGTCATAAGGGTTCAGGTTCTGCAAACCGGCAGTACCGGCCTGTATACCATCAATGATCACCAGCGGTGCATTACCGGTTAAGCTACCTACCCCACGGATGTTCATGACCATACCAGCACCGGGTTCGGCAGTGGCCTGTTGCATGATGAGGTTAGGTGCCTGGCCTTGTAACGCCTGGAACATGTTCACCGAAGGTCTGCTGGTAATATCTTTGGAATTCACCGTGCTGATAGCGGCGGTTACCTGTCCTTTTTTCTGCTGACCATAAGCCGTTACCACTACTTCACCCAGATCTTTGGAATCTGTGGTGAGCATGGTCACGATATTGGTTCTGCCGGCGATAGCTATTTCCGAAGGAACATATCCTATCGAGGAAAATATCAGTACGCCATTGGCCGCGTTGGCAGGTATTTTCAGGGTATAGGTACCATCTGCGTTTGTCACAGTACCAATGCTCTGTCCTTTCAGGCGAATGTTGGCGCCGGGAATCACTTGTCCTTTATTATCCACTACCCGGCCGGAAATAATAATTTCCTGTTGCTGATCGGTAGAAAAATTGAGTCCGTTACGTTTTAAAATAATTTTGTTGGCAATGAATTCATAGTTGATTTCCAGTGGCAACAGGATCATTTGTAATACGTCGTCCAGTTTATTATCCTTTACGCTGAGGGATATTTTCTGTGCGGCTTTTATATCATCATTGGCATATACAAACACGAGGGAGGTTTGTGCTTCAATTTTGTCCAGCACCTGCGCCAGACTGGCATTTTCTACCTGCAGGCTAACCAGGTAGTTGGGAGCCGGGGGTCTCTCCCGCTCCTTCGCCGGTTGATGCTGTACCTGCCTCCGCGTACCAGCCGCGTAAGCTACCTGCGCATGCAGGTCCAGCACGCTCAGTAGCGATAAACAAATTATCAGCGACCCGAAAGGTGGACGAAAAGAAGGCTTGTATAGTTCCTTTCTCATAACGTAGTGGTGATTAAAAATGAATAAATAGTAATGTTGGCTTTATGTTATTCGCCAATGACAAGCGTTGAATCTGTAATCTGATAGTGGAATGCTTTTGATTTACTCAGGTAGTACATAATATCTTCCAGCGAATTATTATGGAAAGAACCTGTAAGACGATATTGTTTCGGTGCATTGGCTTCAAACTGTACCCGTTTGTTGAAATTGCGTTCCAGGCTGGCGCCGATTTCTTCGAGGGTAGCATTCCTGAAAATGAGTCTGCCTTCTGTCCAGGCTTTATCTTCTGCCCCAATGGTATTGCCTTTGATCAGTGTACCGCTGCTGGCGGTGAAACTTACTTTCACATCCGGTGTAATAAGAATGGTGTCGTTGATTTTTTTCGCCTCTTCATAGCGTGGAATGAAGGCCACTTTACCGGTTACTACAGCGGTTTGCACCGGTTCATTTTCGTACGCGCGGATATTAAAAGAAGTACCCAGTACTTTAATGGTTCCTTTTTTCAGGTGAACGATAAAAGGACGTTTGGCATTGGTGGCTACATCAAAAAAGGCTTCTCCTTCGAGAAAAATTTCCCGGCTATCGCCCTTGAATTTTTCGGGATAGGTCAGCGTACTTTGTGCATTCAGCCATATTTTGCTGCCGTCTGCCAGTTCTATAAATGAGCGGGAAGCCTTGCCGTTGGTACGTTTCACCCATTGTTCCTTTCCTGCTGCCGGTGCCTGTGTACTTTTATTAAAGAAGTAAAAGGCTCCTCCCAGCATCACTGCCGCTGCTGCTACTGCTGCTGCCCATTTCCAGTTACCTATTTTTTTAATGTTAGTGTCGGGAGATGTGATCGCCGTTTGTTGAGATTTTATTTTTGATAAGGTACGTTGCAGGGCCTGTTCCGTATTTTCGGCTGCATGGTGTAACGGATCTTCAAAATAATGGTGCAGGTGGGTATACCGTTCTTTCAGTACCGGGTACTGTTCCAGCAGGGCTTCCAGTTCCGACAATTCTGCCGGAGTGGCTGATCCGGCTAGTTTACGGGTCACCAGTAAGACGAAATTTTCTTCGTTTATCATAAAAGTGGAATCGTGTTCAGAGAGAAGGACAGGTAACGGGAGGAGAATTACCTACAAGGAGGGAAAATATTTTTGCGAGTTTTTGTCTTTCTCAGGATTATACTGATTTAGATGATTTTCCAGATTTTTACTTTTTTGATTATA
>NZ_DATCVJ010000327.1:0-2565 GCF_036566945.1 Chitinophaga sp.
TTTTAGCAGTACTCATCGCCTGCCGCAAAAAAGATGATCCCCCCGCGGTACCCACCGGTCCCGTTACACAATCCGAAATCAACCAGTGGATACTCGATAGTATGCATGTATTCTATCTCTGGAATGATCAGCTACCCGGACAGGCAAACGAATCACTGGAACCACAGGCATTTTTCAATGGTATCAAAAGCAATGAGGATAAATTCTCCCTGATCTATAATCCAACAGATCCGGCTACCATTAAAAGTGATATGCTGTATAAATACGGTGTGGACTTTAGCATCATCGACTGGCCTGCGGCCACGGGCGGCGTGATCGGTGTGGTGAAACTGGTGGTACCGGGGTCCTATGCAGCTGCCGGCGGATTAAAAAGAGGTGACTATTTTACACGGATCAACGAAACGTTATTAACCACTGCCAACAGCACCACGCTCCCCGAGCAATTGCGCATAGCTGCGGATGGGGGCAGCATTACACCTGCAGTAATAAAAAACAATGCGATCACGGAAGGCCCACTGGTGCAACTGCACCCCGGCAAAACGACAGAAAACCCGGTATATAAGTCGATCGTTATCAACAGTGGCAACAAAAAAGTAGGTTATCTTTTTTATAACGCCTTCACCGATGGCCACAATAATTACCTCTTGTCTGCCTTCCAGGATTTCAAAACCAAAGGCATCAACGACCTGGTGATTGACCTGAGGTACAATGTGGGAGGGAGTCTTGCTGCTGCCGCCATGATGACTGCCATGATTGCCCCGGGTATTACAGAGAAAAGCATTTTTGTAAAATATAGCGGCAACAATAAAATGGGTACGCGCACATTGGATTTCGCCACCACCCTCTCTGTTCCTGAAACCGGTGGGGCTATTGCTTTCAGCAGTTTGCTAGCCGGACAACTGAAACTTCCACGTGTATTTATTATCAGTGGCCGGCAAACGGTATCCGCGGCGGAACTGCTTATTAATAACCTGAAGCCCTATACGCAGGTAATTCAGATTGGTCAAACTACAGTGGGAAAAGATAAAGGTGCCGTGATCGTATACGATATGCGTACCCCGCAGCGTATACCCTGGATCATTCATCCACTTACCTACCGCCTTAGTAATGCCAATGGGGCCGGCAACTACACCGCGGGCATTGCGCCTCAGTACCCGATCGATGAAATGAGCCAGCAGCCGTTGCTGCCACTGGGCAATACAGATGATCTACTCCTGGCAAAAGCACTGTCGGTGATCAATGGCAACGTCAGAACCAGGCCGGAAAATAATGTGCCCGCGAGCAATAGCCGGTATGATGCCCGTCGCGGAGCAGCCATGAACAGCGTGATCATCTTCCCAAAATAAAAAAAAGGAAAAGGGTTAACAACAAGGATACATGCGTACATTCAAATAGGGTTCTCCGCATTATTTCAGTTAGCTCAATGTAGTTTACCTGCTTTCAGCGCAGGTTCCTTCATGGGTAAAGGGTGTAGGCTGATATCCTCAATAGCAGTCCGGCTACCGGTTCCCAGCAGTAATAAGCCGCCGAGAAATCCTGTACCGGCAATACGGTAATAGTTAATATGCAGATGCTGTATAATACCTGAACTATCGTCCGACACCGCTCCTCCATAACTCAGGTGATTAAGCGACAGCGCGTCCGGGTTGTCCAGTAAATTATTTCTTTTGTCAACTCCCGCTTTCCCCAGCACAATGATACCGGAAGCGCCGTTGTTGTCGGCTTCTCCCACATTCATCTGTATTGGTAATGTAGTGGTACCAGTAGCTACAAGATGTGCACCACGGGTAATAATCAGGCCGCCACTATGACTGCCATCTTTTTTATTGACGGCCGAAGGCAGCACGTTTATAATAGTACCTGCTTCTAAACGCAGTGTAGCCTCGTTGGTGACAAACACCCAACCATCAATATACCAGGGATGGTTGGCAGTAAGTAAGGTATGTGAGGCGATCACATGCCGGATAGTATCAGAAACAGGGATCATTTCCATTTTAATGTCCGGTGAAGTCACGAGTGTTACTTCATCGTTTTTTTTGCAGCCTGCCGCTATAACGGATAAGCTGCCGATCCCATACAGTACGTATGGAAACAAACGGGTTATATGTTTTTTAACGGGGCGCATCATGTTATCAGAGATCTATTTCATTGAAAGAGATGGATCCATTATTATCATCAAAAACAGTGGTTATTTTTGACTTCCCTCCAAGCTCGCTGCCGGTAATAATAAAAAAATCAGATCCATCAGGTTGCAATACTACTTCTCCTGTGGCGGGATCTCTCAGCATAGCCGCATAAGTATATACCTGCCCGTCGCTCGACACACCTTTAAATCTCAATACCGGAGCCGATAATTGCTTACGTCCCCAACCTTTTATGACAGCACTGGATTCAACGATTTCACCTGTCACCGGATCTGCATAAATAAACGACAAATCATACGCTTCTTTAGGATAGAAAGCGGGACTTAAATTATTAAACAAACGCACATCGAAAGAGTCGATGGGTACAGTGGAACTACTACCTTCGGCGATAAATCCTTTTAATCCGAATTCAATGCTGTAA